>PLBW01000062.1 GCA_003135475.1 Acidobacteriaceae bacterium | reverse complement strand
CTCTCCGGCCGCCCCGCTTTAGCGGCCGTTACTTAAACGATAAGGGGTGACAGAGTCTCGTTGCAGTTAATACGACATTTTCTCGTTGCAACTACATTGGAAAGAGGCACGCTTGCCAAAGGTGCTGCAACCCGCTATTGTCGAAAGCCGCCGCCTATGCGGCACGTGACTCATAACTCACAGTGGGGGAAGAATGGCGGGAGTAAATCTTGCAGATGCGCGCCGCGTGATCGCGACCGCCGAAAAAAAGGCACAGGAAATCGGTCAACCCATGAACATCGCGGTGGCTGACGAGGGCGGCAACATCGTGGCGCATGTTCGCATGGATGGCGCGTGGATCGGCAGCATCGATATCTCCATGAAGAAGGCCTACACCGCGCGTGCCTTCGACATCACCACCAGGGACCTGGCCACGCATTCACAATCGGGCGGACAATTCTTCGGTATTCATGTCTCCAACGACTGCAAAATCATGATCTTTGCGGGAGGCATTCCGCTGAAACGCGACGGAAAAGTTGTGGGCGCCATCGGCGTGAGCGGTGGCTCGGGCGAGCAGGACCACGCCGTTGCCGAAGCCGGAGCTGCGGCGTTCTGAGTAGGAGGCTGAGATGGACGACGACGTATTCGCTGCGATTACCGCCAACGACAAAGGGCGCATTGCACAGTTGATTGCGGCAGACCCAGGCGCCGCGCATGCCCGCAATGCGGGCGGGATTTCCGCGCTGATGCAGGCGCGTTACGAAAACCGAATGGAGATCGTTGACCTGTTGCGTAAGGCGGCGGGCGACCTCGACATCTTCGAAGCCTCGGCCTTAGGCGATGTCGCGCGGCTCAACAAGCTGCTGGCGAACGATGGCGAGCTGGTCAAGAAACGCAGCGCCGATGGCTTTACGCCGCTGCATCTGGCGGGTTTCTTTGGGCAGCTCGAAGCGGCAGAAATCCTGGTGCAGCACGGCGCCGACACCAATGCAGTGTCGCCCAGCCGGATTGCGGTGATCCACAGCGCGGCTGCGTCACGCAATGCGGCGCTCGTGAAGCTTGTCCTACGCGGCGGAGCGAATCCCAACTCTCAACAACAAGCTGGCTACGCTGCATTGCATGAGGCGGCCATGCACAACAGTGTGGAGAGGGCGCAAGCACTGTTGGACGCGGGCGCCGATCCAGCCATCAAGACCGATAAGGGCCAGACTGCGGCCGATATGGCAGTGCAAGAGGGCAGCAGGGAAGTGGCCGAATTGTTGGCGTCGCGGAGCTAGAACGGTTGCAGCGATTGGTCATTGCGTTTCCAATTGACCGGTTTCAACGGCGGAGTGGTTGCGCAGTATTACGGCGCCAGTGAGCACGGCGCAAAACAGCAACAGCACGCGCGCTACGTTAGCGTGCAGGACGGGGTCGCCCAGCAGGATTCGTACCAGTCCGAAAGCCGCGCCGGCTGCGCAGAACGCGAAGTAAAGCTTCTCCTTCGCGCAATGGGAGAAGCGCAGCAGGACCAGAAGGACAGTCGTAACGATCACATAAATGGCCAGCAGAACGATGCTGCCCGCAATCTTCTCGCGGTGAATCGAAAATGCCTCGGCGTGGGAAACGGCAAGTTGCCGCCCGGCCACACCCAGAAAAAAGACAGAATGCACCAGCGCGATGATGGCGCGCTTACGATTGGTGATGATGGCAAATCGATCCATAAACACTCTTACAGTGTGTCGCGCCGATTGAACAATTGGCTGTGACCGAAATCACAGCAGGGTAGGTTTTTCCTGGCTGAGAGCTGAAGGCTGAGATTTGGAGGCGCGGGTGGGAATCGAACCCACGCATAAAGGTTTTGCAGACCTCTCCCTTACCACTTGGGTACCGCGCCTCGAGGATAGGTGGTGTGAAAAACCCTCGCGCACGGCGAGGGCGACATATCCTGGAGCGGGAGACGGGATTTGAACCCGCGACTTCGACCTTGGCAAGGTCGCACTCTACCACTGAGTTACTCCCGCTCGCCGTCTGTGATTATAGCGAATGCCTGAACCACCGGGCAAATGAGACAGGGCTAGGAGAGCGAAGGCCATCACTCACGGGCGAGGCTCCATTGCGGGTCCTTCTCGGCTGGCACGATGGAACCATCGCGCATGTGAATGATGCGATCGCCATAGGACGCCGCCTCGGGATTGTGCGTAATCATTAACACCGTCTGTCCCAGTTCCTGGTTCGATTGCCGCAGCATTTTCAGGACAATTTCGGAATTCTGCGAATCGAGATTGCCGGTGGGCTCGTCGGCCAGCACGATGGCGGGCTGATTCACCAGCGCGCGCGCCAGCGCCACTCGTTGTTGCTCACCGCCGCTCAACTCGGAAGGGCGATGCTCCAGACGCTGGTCAATGCCCAGCAGTCGCGTGATTCGATTGATGTATTCGTGGTTGCCGCTCCCGTTGCTCTTGCCGGCGATGTCGCGGGCGATGTCGATGTTGCCTTGCGCGGTCAGGGTCGGCAGCAGGTTGAACTTCTGGAAGACGAAGCCAATTTTCGATTTGCGCATTCGCGTGCGTGCCGAGTCCGACAAGGCCGTGAAATCTGTGCCGTCGATCAGCACCCGCCCGGAGTCGGCGTGGGTCAGTCCGCCCAGGATGTAGAACAGCGTGGACTTCCCGCTGCCAGACGGGCCGACAATGCTGACGAATTCACCCTTCTCGACCTGGAGGAAAACGCCGCGCAAGGCTGGCACATCCACTTTGCCGATGTGGTAGGTTTTGCGAACATTCTCAGCTTGGATCATCCACGCCATGCGAATCCTTGATCTTACACGAAACGATTGCGGGGCCGGCGGCTGGCGCGAGGTAGCCGTAGCTCGGGTAGTGCGGGCCTTCAGGCCCGCGTCCAAGAGCGAGAATAAAATCGCTTCAGCCGCTGAGTCGACGACCTCAGCGGCCGAAGCCAGGAATTGGACGGACGTTTTTACCGCGGGCCTGAAGGCCCGCACTACCAGTACGGGCGGATACATCAATCCTGGAATCGCTGTAGCGAGAGTCGCTGAACTCGCCCTCCCCGCAACTCTTCCGATACTCCCCAAGCCGCGGAATTCGAGTTACAACAGCAGCATGATGAGAGCATCTTCCGAGGCCAGACATGCGCAGTTGGTGGAGCGGGCTGTCGAGTGGCTGCGCTATACATGCCGATGCGGCATCATCCTCTCCGAGCAGTCTTGCGCCAGCGGCGAAGTTCCTGATGTGATCGGCTGGAAAGGCTCCAGCCATTCGGTGCTGGTGGAGTGCAAAGTGTCACACAGCGATTTTCTCGCCGATGCCAACAAGCCGTTTCGCCTGAAGCCGGAAGAGGGGCTCGGCAGCCGGCGGTTCTATATGGCTCCGGCGGGCCTGATTGCGCGGGAAGAATTGCCCAAGTATTGGGGCCTGCTTGAATGCAAAGGCCGGCAGGTGCAAATGTCGGTAAAGCCGGGGAAGCAGGACCTGAGAAGCGCAGTGGGTCTGATGAAAGAGATGAACCTGTTGCTGGCGAGCCTGCGGCGGGTGGAAGTGCGCATCGAACCGCAGACCATTACTGAGTTCCTGAAGTGGAAGAACCGTCTGGCGGAATACAACGGTGGGCGCTTACCCGAAGGCATCACTGCGCCGGACGAAGAGCAGAATCATTATCTCGTTACGTGACTGTTGCATCACGCGCTGGCAGCACAAAAAAACCTGTTGTCACAGAATGCTGCAAAAGGTTTAAGCTCACCTTAGTTGGCTCCTCGCCACGTTGACATTGCGGAGGCGACCATGAACGATTCCACCAGCTTTGACCTCTATCTCGAACCCTGGCTTACGGCGCGCGTACCGCGCATGGCTGAGTACAGCCGGCAACTCGCCGACTTCTACGATTGGGTGCGCACGGAGGTGGACGCGCAGGCGAACTATACCGATCGCTACGCGCCTCCGGCTCTGGAGACCTACGACCGCAATGGCGAAGTGGTGAACCGGGTTGTGGCGAACCCATGGTACGACCAGCAACATCAGGAACTCTATCGTCGCGGCATCATCGGGTTGCCCTATGCGGAGCAGGCGCCTCATCTGCTGACGTTCGCCATGGGCTATGTGTTATCGCAAGCCGACATCAGCTTGCATTGCCCGGTCACGCTCACCGGAGCGGTGGCGTACATACTCAGCTCGCATGCGCCGGATGCGGTACGGCAGCAATTTCTCTACGATGTGGCGCGCATGGATGGTCTAGCCAAGACCGGCGGCACATGGGCGACCGAGCAACACGGCGGCAGCGACGTGGGGGCGACCACCACCACGGCTGTTCCCCACGGCGACCGCTTTGCGCTGCACGGATTGAAGTGGTTTACCAGCAACGCCAACAGCGGTCTTGCATTGGCCACGGCGCGGCCTGAAGGCGCCGTCGGCGGAACTGCCGGACTTGGTCTCTACCTGGTGCCCAGTCATCTGGAAGATGGGCGGCCCAACCACTATTCCATCCGCCGCTTGAAAGACAAGCTGGGCACCAAAGGGCTTCCGACCGGAGAGATCGATTTGCTGGGCGCAGAAGCTGTCGAAGTGGCTGCGCCGCCCGACGGCTTCCGGCTGATGATGGATGCGCTGGAGTACAGCCGCATTCACAACGCCGTTGGCTCCGCAGGCGTACAACGCAGGGCACTGCGCGAGGCGCTTGCCTGGGCGAAGTCCCGCCACGCCTTCGGCCACGTCCTCATGGATTACCCCATGGTGCAGGACGAACTGTTGCGCATGCGCGTGCAGTTCGAGGCAGGCGCACTGCTCGCCTTCGAGGCTGCCATCGCTTTCGACGAGACACAGCAAAACGGGGAACGCCGCACCTGGTTGCGAATGGTCACCGCGCTGGCGAAATACTTGACCGCGGAGTATGCCATCACCGCGGCCCGGGCTGCGCTGGAGTTGATCGGCGGCAACGGCTACACCAGCGACTATCCCGTGGCCCGCCTGTTGCGGGATGCGCAAGTGTTGACGGTGTGGGAAGGCCCGGCCAACATTCAGGCTCTCGAGTTGCTTCGCCTGCTCGCCCCTCGCTATCAAGGCTGGGAGCAATACCAATCGCGAATGCAAGCGATCCAAGAGAAGCTTCCGCAGGCGAATGACAAACTGCGCGAGGCCGTGCAAGCCAGGCTCGACGGCGACCGCGAGGCAGTAGCGATCGCGATGCGCGACGAGCAGAGTGCACAACGCTATGCGAGGAAGTTATTGCACCGCCTGAGCCAGAGCCTGGCGTTTGTTCTGTTGTGCGAAGCGGCCAGCGACGCCCAGGCGAGCGGCAACCCGTTGCCGGGGCACAGCGCCTGGCGCTACTTTGAGGAGATCGAACCGCCGGCCTTCGGGATGGAAGACGACAACGCGCGCCGGGGCGTTCTGGAACTATTAGAAGACGAGGCGTTACACTCCGCGAATGTGATTTAGGCGCCTTCGCTGGAAATTTCCGATGCGCGCAGACGGGCGGCTTTGATTTCGTCCCAGCGTACCCAGGCGATGTAAAGAACGACCAGAATGTTTATCCCCAGGACTGCCCAGTGGAGTTGGTTGGGGCGGCGAATTACTTTGTAGATTTCGAACGGGAGGTACACGCATCCGGACACAATGGCCAGCCATTCGGCCCACGCGCGTTGCCTCCACAAGCCGTAGCCTTCCGCGAAGCGCAGAATAGCGTAAGTAATCGCGATCGCACCGATCATTACAAGACTAGTGCCGGAGATTTTGTCTGCCGCGTGCAGAAATTCCTGCGACCAATGGCGACTGGGATTGATATGCAGCGAGAAAAGAATATGCTCTGCTGCCTCCTCGAAATCCACATCACGCCGAATCATGACGATCAAGAAGTAAGCGCTGGCCAGCGCCAGAGCCCCCTTAAACGCCTCGAACACCGCGACCGTGCGCAGCCCGCGCTTGTGGGAGTGCTCACCCGTGGTACGCCGGATGCGGGTTCGAGTGGCGATGCTGTTCATACCCTGAGGGGCTTCGCTGACGTTTGTACTCAGCGTAGCTTACCAGACGTCGCGTGCACCAGAATTCTGCCTCATTTTGAGACATAAGCCCAGCGCGTTGGGTTGGTTTGCCGCCGATTCTGAATTCTGCGGTGTGGGTCAGGCCGTTGCGCTCGGACAACTAAGGCTCTGGCCAACCTGTGCGGCTTCGAGCATCTTGGCCACCGCGGTGAATTTTTCCCGGCAACGTCCGTCACCGGCGCGGGCGAGCTCGGCTGCATCAATTCGCCGCCACGCAGAATAGTCCACCCAGCAGACCTGCCGTTGCGACAGCAGTGGGAGGACCCCCGCTCTCCCCGGTCGTACACTGTCCGGCACTTCTTGGGCAATCTTCTGGGCTACTAGCTGGGCCTCGGTGCGATTGCTCGGAATTGTTCCCGAAGGCCCTCGCTTTGCCCATCCCACCACGTACAGCCTGTCTTTGACTTTTCCTTCTTCGTTAGCGAATACACCATTAGCGGGAGTGGCAGTGCAGCACGGGCGCGTCTCATATCCGATGCAGGTGATGGCGAGTTGCGCGGGAATTTCGCTGAGCGCTCCGTCGGCAGAGCGAAACTGTACGGCCCTGAGCCGGCCATCACCGAGGAAGGCGATGGGCGTCAAGTTGAAGTGAAAGTAAATCATGACCGAAGCCCGGCGCGATTTGTTCTGTGCGAAACTGCGTAAGGTTTCAACCATTGCGCCATTTCCGGCGAGGGCGGCCAAATCCTGCACCATGGGACACGCGCGCTGCAAAGTGCCCAGTTCGGCGAGTTCATGCTGGGTAAACCTCGCATCGGCAGGACTGCGCCGGCCGACGACATGTATGGTTTCGATCGGCCGCGTTTCCAGCCACGACGTCACTTCGGGTGAAAGATCGGAACCGGCAAACTCGGCCGCACTCTTGGCCAGGACGCGAGTCACATCAATCGCCACATTGCCGTTGCCGATGACGACTGCCGACTGCACACCTTGGATTGCCGGCGGATGGCCGTCCGGATGGCCGTTGTACCAGCCGGTGAACGCGCCCGAGCCGAGGATGCCCGGAAGTTCCTCGCCTGGAATGTTGAGACGGCGACCGCGCGAGGCGCCAGTGGCCAGCGCGACCACATCGTAGAGCGACATCAACTCCTCGAGCCGAAGGTCACGGCCGACTTCGACATTGCCGAAGAAGCTGACGCGGTCGCGGGACAGCACGCGGTCCAGCACACGCGCCACGGCCTTCGTGCCCTGATGGTCCGGTGCTACCCCGTAGCGCACAAGCCCGAATGGTACGGGTAGCCGCTCGAAGATGTCGATGGAAGCATCGGGAATCAGGCGAAGCAGGCTGTCTGCCAGGTAACAACCCGCCGGACCGCTGCCGATAATGGCGATGTGTTTCATGAATGCCGCTGGCGTGTAAGCCGTTAGCTCTTAGCCGCGTGCTGGGCTAAACTATGCCGCGCCTACAGCGCTGGATTTTGTCGAGCCCCGGCAGATACCCACTGACAACTGACCACTGACCCTGCTTTAATGCAGCTTCACATACTGGTAGTCCACGGGATTGTTGTTGATGCCGCGATCGGGAGGCGCAATCCATGCGGCCATCTTGCCGGGCTCCTGTACTCCGTGCATGAGGCTGAGGATGTACGCCCGGTCGCTCTCGCTCGGCAGCCATTTGCCGATCTGGGCGTTGAACTGTTCCGCGCTTATCGGCCGTCCGGTCAGATCGGTGGGAACGCCGGCCCAACTTCCGATATTGCGCCGGAAACGCGTGCTAGGCAGGGACAACCGAAATGAATAGCCGGCTTTCTCGATCAGCCGGTTCCAGCGTTTCACGCCCAGCTCGCAGTCGCGGACGTAGGAGCCTCGCGTGACTTCGTTCATGGCATTGCGCATGGGGATTTGCTCGACCTTCGTGCTTCCGTTCCCGTCCGGCATCTCCAGCGAAAAGGTCTGCTCGATAGCAATGTGATCTTCGTATTGCGCCTCGTCCGGCCGGCCCTTCAATCCGTTCGC
>PLBW01000184.1 GCA_003135475.1 Acidobacteriaceae bacterium | reverse complement strand
TTGGCCCGCACCACCAACGGTTCTGCCGATCTGCAGGGTTTCTTGCGCCAGTTTTACGGCTTCGACCCCGAGCCCTATCGCAAGTATTTGTATGAATATCGTGCGCGCGATGCGGTGCGTCATATTTTTCGGGTGGCCTCCAGCCTGGATTCCATGATTGTGGGCGAGCCCCAGATCCTGGGACAGGTCAAGGAAGCTTATGCCACGGCGCGCGCCGTTGGCGCGGTCAACTCGCAACTCGATGCTTTGCTGACTCGTTCCTTCGCCGTCGCCAAGCGCGTGAGGAACGAGACCGCGGTTGCGACGTCAGCGGTGTCCATCGCGTCCGTGGCGGTGGACCTGGCGAAGAAGATCTTTGGCAACTTGGAGGGCAAGAGCGTTTACCTGGTGGGCGCCGGCAAGATGTGCGAACTGGCGGCCCGCCATCTGCTCGCGCACGGGGCAAAACAGATCTACGTTGCCAACCGGACCTTCGAGCGGGCTGCGGCGCTGGCGAAAAAGTTCAACGGTCAGGCGATTCCATTCGAAAGGCTTTATGAGACCGTGCCCGATGCCGACATCGTCATCAGCTCCACGGGCGCGCCGCACGCTATCTTCCGCAAGGAGCACGGCGAAAAATTCCTGCACCAGCGCCGCAACCGTCCGATGTTCTTCATCGACATTGCGGTCCCACGCGATATCGATCCTGAGCTGAATAAGCTGGACGGCATCTTCGTTTACGACATCGATGATCTGCAGCAGGTGGTTTCATCGCACATTGCCGATCGCAGGACCGAAGCTGACCGCGCCGAAGCTATCGTGCAGCTGGAGGTGGACAAGTTCGAGTCGCGGCTGCAAACGCTCGATGTCGTGCCCACCATCGTTTCGCTGCAGGAGCACCTGGAAACGGTCCGCCAGGCCGAGATTGACCGCGTACGCGGCCGGCTGGGAACTCTCACCCCGGAACAGGAACTGGCGGTGGAAGCGCTGTCGCGCGGCATCATCAACAAAATTATGCATACGCCCATTACTACTCTCAAGAGTGCGGCACGCGAATCGTCGGAAGCCACGACCGTGGTCGATCTGGTGCGCAAGCTCTTCGGCCTGCGGGAGCCCCGGAAAGCCGCCGACGAAGATGCCACCACGGTGAGCGGTGGAAAACCGGGAGCGCGAAACTGATGGCGCGCCTCAGGATTGGTTCTCGCGGATCACAACTCGCTCTCTGGCAGGCCAATCACATTTCGGCGCTGCTGCGCGAGCGCGGTCACCAAGTCGAGCTCGAGATCATCAAGACCACCGGCGACAAGATCACCGACGTGGCTCTCGCCCAGGTCGGCATTAAGGGCATGTTCACCAAGGAGATCGAAGAGGCGCTGGCCGAAGGCCGGGTTGATCTCGCGGTGCACAGCCTTAAAGACCTGCCTACCCGGCTGCCCGCGGGATTCGAGCTGGTCGCCATTACCACGCGAGTCAATCCGCGCGACGTGTTTCTCTCCGTCAAGTACGACAGCGTCAAAGCGCTGCCCGATGGAGCGCGCGTAGGTACCAGTAGCCTGCGCCGCCAGGCGCAGTTGAAGGCCTCACGGCCGGACCTGGCGATCCATCCACTGCGGGGCAATGTTGACACGCGCATGCGCAAGCTGGAGGAAGGCAAATACGACGCCATCATTCTGGCTGCCGCCGGACTTACACGGCTCGGCAAAACGGAACTGGTGAAGGAAGTCCTGTCGGAAGAGTTCATGTGCCCGGCGGCAGGACAGGGCGCGCTTGGCATTGAGATTCGAGAAAGCGACGTGGAGATGCGCGAACATCTCGCGTTTCTCGACGACTCTGCGGCCCACGCAGCTACGACTTGCGAGCGCGCGTTGCTGAACAAGCTGGGGGGCGGATGCCAGGTTCCGATTGGTGCGTTCGCTGAGATGAAGGATGGCAAGTTGCAGCTAACCGCGATTGTTGCGCGCCCGGATGGCACTGAGGTTTTGCGCGAGCAGCAGAGTGGCAGCGACCCGGTCACGCTGGGCGAAAAAGTTGGCGACGCGCTGCTGCGCCGGGGCGCCACCAGGATTCTCGAAGAGGTGTATGGCGCGGCAGCAGCGGTGGCGCAGCAGCCGTAAGAAGCAGTTGCCAGTAGCCAGTTGTCAGTAGTCAGGTCGCACTAGGGCGGTCATCATGTCATCCTGAGCGGAGGCGGCGCTGGTTTTGCGACGCTGCAGTCGAAGGACCCCTACTTTGGCAGACAATCCCCGTACAAACATTTCACGCCGCGTCTTGCCGTTGGCTGGATGCCGCATTCTGGTCTCGCGCGCGAAGAAGCAGGCAGGCGCTCTTTCTTCGGCGCTGCGCGAACTAGGTTGCCGGGTTATCGAGATTCCCTTCATCGAGCTTCGTAAGCCGAGTTCCTACCAGCCGCTGGATTCAGTACTGCGGAACCTTGCCACTTACGATTGGTTAGTTCTTACCAGCGTGAATGGAGTTGAGGCGCTGTTCGCATGCCTGGCAAAGAAGAAGGCCGATGCCTCAGCGCTGGCGCACCTGAAGATCGCCGCCATCGGTCCTGCAACCAGGAAAGCGATCGAGCAACATGGTCTGCGCGTTGCGGTCACACCGAAGGAATACGTAGCCGAGTCAGTCGTTGCCTCGCTGCAGCGCAGGGTGAAAGGGAAGCGGGTGCTGCTGGTGCGAGCCAAGATCGCGCGCGATGTCATCCCGCGCGAATTGCGCAACTATGGTGCAGAGGTCGATGTGGTCGAAGCCTACGAGACGGTCGCGCCCAAGTCTTCCGAGAAGCGTCTGCGTGCACTGCTGGCTAACAAGACATTGAGGCCGCACGCTATCACCTTCACCAGTTCGTCCACCGTGAAGAATTTCGTTGTGTTGCTGGGATTGCGCAGCGCACGTGCCGCCTTGAAGAAGCCGGCGCGCTACCATGGCGTGCACACGGCATCCATCGGTCCCGTAACCTCCGCCACGCTGCGTGAGTTCGGATTGCCCGTGAACATCGAAGCCAGGGAGTACACCATTCCGGGACTGGTCGCGGCGATCGTGGAAGCGAGTGAGCGGATTCGAGCCGCGCGGCAAAAAGAGCTGACGGCTGATAGCTATTCATAAATCGAGCACCCGCATCCCGGCGACGGCACATGTACCTTCAGAAAATCCGAGACGCGCTGGTACGCGTCAATCTGGTTCTCCACCCGCGCGAAGCCGTGGCCTTCGTTTTCGTAAATCTTTAGCTGCACTGAACCACCACGCTTCTTGACGGCATCAGCCACCTGTTGCGCCTCTTCGTGCGGACACCGCGGATCGTTGCCTCCCGCCAGCAGCAGCAGCGGAGCCGTAATCTGGTCCACAAAGTTGATCGGTGAGCGATCGTCGTACAGCGCTTTGTTCTTCACTGGATCGCCCATGGTTGCCAGGTCATACTCGCGCAGCAGCGGATCTTCGTTGGCGATCTCGGTGGCCCAGTTTACAAACGGCACAATAGGCACGCCCGCGACCCACATGTCCGGAGCCTTGGTCACCGCCATCATGCTCAAGTAGCCGCCATAGCTTCCGCCCATGACAATCAGCTTCTTGGGATCGACGAAGCCGCTCTTCTCGATCCACCGGGCCGCGTCGAGCACGTCGTGCAACTCGCCGCCTCCGGCATCGCCGCGGTTGGCGTCGGTGAACTCCTTGCCGTATCCGGTTGACCCGCGATAGTTCGGCGCGATCACGAGGTAGCCCTGGTTCACGATGTACTGGATGAAGCGGTTGAACGAGTTGACCGTCTGCGCGGCCGGTCCGCCGTGAATGTAAACGATCGCCGGAAACTTGCCGTTGCGCTGGATGTTGTTCGGCACATAGACAAACGCCGAGAGCGTCCACTTGCCGTCGCGGCTGGGGTAATGCACCAGATAGGGTTCGACCATGTCGGCGCTGTTTATCCCCGCGACCAGCGAGTGCGTCACCTGCTGCGACTGCTTCGATGCGATGTCATAGACCCAAACGTCGCTGGGAGCGTCGGCGCCGTTGTGGTAATACAAAAGCTTTGACCCATCGCGGCTGTAAGGAAGCGGATTGCCACCGAGCGAGTTCACACCCTGCTTCAGCGGCAACGCTTCGGCGCGCCGCTTCGCCATGTCATACAGATAAATGTCCGTGTTGCCGTCAACATTGGCCGTCCATGTCAGCGATTTGCCATTGGGCGAAAACGTTCCGGCCCTGAGCCGCCATTTCTCTGCAGTCAGCCAATCAATCTTCTTGCTTGCGATGTCGAGCAGGCCCACATTGTCGTAGCCGTTCTGCGCGTCCGAGGTAATGAGGATAGTCTTTCCGTCGGGCGAGATGTCCTGCGCTTCATAGGTGTGCTCCCCCTGATGCCGCGTCAGGTTTGTACTCTCGCCATTGGCCAGGTCGAGAACAAAGATGTTGGAGTCCTTGCCGCTGGCGTGCGACTGCGTGAAAACCAGGAACTTATCATCGCGCGAAAAAATAGGTTTCCAGTTGCTCAGTTCCTTAGGCGTGTTCCTGGTGAGATGGCGAACGTGACGCGTGGCGACGTCCATCAGCTCGATCTCAAAGGTCGAGCCGGTCTTGGACTTGGTGATGTAGGCGATCTGCCGCCCGTCGGGCGACCACGCCGGTTCTTCTTCCGCGCTCTCCGGAGAAGTCGTCAGGTTGACCACGTCGCCGGTCTTGGGCGACACCAGGAAGACGTCCCACTGCTCATCGCCATCGTGGTCGGAGATGTAGGCAATCCACGTCCCGTCGGGCGACCACACCGGCTGCGACTGGCGCTGATCGCTGATGGTCAACTGCGTCGGCCATCCTCCGCTCGCCGGCACCAGCCAGAGATTGTTGCGTCCGCTGATGTTCGAGATGAACGCGATCTGCTTGCCATCGGGCGACCACGTCGAGTCGCCGATCGCGCGCGTCATGTACAGCTTCTCGATGGAAAACGTCTGCATGTCGGCGACGGTCTTGCTCTGGAGCTTGGCGGGGTCGGTGATGGCTTGCGGCGGATTTAACATCTGCTGTGCGACGGCTTGCTGGGGCATAAGCTGTAAGGTCATAAAGAGTAGAACTACGGGAACGAGCAGCGCCACGGTATCGGACTCAGAATACCGAACATGAGCTGGGACGCGCTTTCGGTTAGGTTCTAGCCTACCCCTCCCCCCTCCCCCTATCATTGCAAAATATTGAAAACACGGGGACAAATAGAATTTTTCCTCGCAAAATATTGCTCTCAAAGGACTTAGAGGCAAAATATTGCAAAATAAGGATTTAACCGCCAAATGGAGAGGGCGAGAACCGGTTTGGGTGGGGAAAACTCTCAACAGCAGCCGATTCAAAGACCAACACGTAGGTCGAGCCACACAGCCCCGATCTGAACGGCCACGCCTGGAGCTTCGCCGGACACAATTCTCAGGCATCCCGTCCACGCTCATTGTACGGCGAGAAGTATGCCAGGCCAAGCCGGTTAGTCACGCAGCACCGTGATAAGCCGGAGGCTGTCAGAGGGATGAGTTTCAAGTTTCGAGTTTCCAGTTTCATTGCTGGGTTCTATTGTAGATTGTGTCGTGGAGCATGAAGCGCGAAGAGTTTACCAAGCTGGTCGAAGAGGTGCTGGATTCTCTGCCGAAGGAGTTTCGCAGCCGGATCCACAACGTCGCCGTTCTGGTCGAGGACCTGCCTCCGGGCCAGGAACCACCCGAGCCGGGCAGGCCGAGGCGCTTACGTCTGGGTCTCTTTCACGGTGTGCCCATGACCCACAAGAGTGTTTTCCATCTGGGGACGGGTCCGGACTACATTGTGCTCTACCAGAAGAATATCGAGGCGATCTGTCCCAACGAGGCCGCGGTCCGCGAACAAGTTCGACGGACAGTCATCCACGAATTTGGACACTACTTCGGAATGACGGAAGAGCAGTTGAGGGATGTGTAGGGGAGGGTACTGGGCGGGCCGATCTGCACAAAGGCCGGGGTACAGAAGCTTTTCCTCGGAGTTCGTTCTAAGGCATTCTACGTTGTCGTGGTCCTGGTCGGGTGATTCTTGTTGTACTTCTTCGCCGCCTTCTCTTGGGCCTTTTGTTGTTTCTTCTGCGCTTTGGCTTGTTCCTTGTTAGCTTTCTTCCAGTTTTTCTGCGAGTTCTTCTGTGCCTCGGTTTGCGTGGAATTCGTCCGGGCATGAGCAACGGTCGGCCCGGCGAGCGTCAGAGCGAGAAGGGCAAACAGGACACAAGCTGTGACTTTTTTCACAAGATCACCTTGAAACCAATTCTGGCTGGATTCTACACTGCGCAACAACAGTTGTCAGCAGCCAGTTGTCAGTTGGGCTGTGGCTCTGCTATCGCTGACAACCGGCGACTGACAACTGCTTTCTACGGCTTTGCCGCCTTGTGAATCTCCACCGTGCTCCAGGTCTTGTCGGCGGCGTGGCAGAGGTCCTCCAGCGGACAATCGGCGCACTTGGGCTTGCGCGCGATGCACAGCGCGCGGCCGTGCAGGATGATCTGGTGCGCGAAAACAATCCACTTGTCGCGCGGTATCACCTTCATCAGGTCCTGCTCGATTTTTTGCGGGTCGTCGTGTTTGGTCAGCTCCAGGCGGCGCGAGATGCGCTGCACATGCGTGTCCACCACCACGCCGTCGGCAATCTTGTACCACGTGCCCAGAACGACGTTGGCGGTCTTGCGTGCTACTCCGGGCAGTTGCAGGAGCTCGTCCATGGTGCGCGGCACCTCGCCGCCGAATTCGCTGATCAGCTTGCGCGCGGCACCCACCACCGACTTCGACTTGTTGCGGAAAAATCCGGTGGAGCGAATGTCGGGTTCGAGCTCTTCCGGCTGGAGCGTGGCGAACGCCTCTGGCGTCGGGTATTTCTCGAAAAGGATAGGCGCGACCATGTTGACGCGAACGTCGGTGCATTGCGCCGAGAGAATGGTCGCCACCAGTAACTCCCAAGCGCTGTTGTGATGCAGCGCGCAGGTCGCGCTAGGATAGCGCTGGTCGAGCCGCCTCAGGATCTCGTTGACGCGCTCCGGCGCCAGCGGATTGTGGCCCTTGGAGGCGGTCACAGCCTTGCGCGATGATTTCGTGGATGGCCTGGCCGGCATAGGCGCGCGTTTTCTCGGCGCAGGAGTTGCCTTCACGATGCGGGCCTTGGCTCGAATGGGCGCGCTGGCGACTTTGTCCTGGCGGCCAGTGCGCGAAGGTCGGCGAGGCATGGCCCCACGTGGCATGATTGGTCTCCGAGGTAACGACAAGAGATTATAACGGTAGGCGCGAAAGAGGAAGTGTCACCTCCTTTGATGGTTTTTCACCGAGGAAGCGTCACGCTGTATTATGGAAGCGTTGGGACGCACGAAGCCGATGAACATTAATCTGACGCCCGAGCAGGAAAGACTTGTCGAGAATGAGCTGAAATCAGGCCACTTTCGCACCGTTGAGGAAGTGATTGGCCAAGCCTTGCAAGTCCTGCGCGAAAAGGAGCAGTCTTCGAGTGCTAGTGAGTCCAGCGGTGCACAGCGGGAAGCCGTGCGTGAGATGCTGGCCTTTATTGAGAAAAACCACATTCGTTTGGAAGGTGTTTCCGTCAAGCAACTGATTCACGAGGGCCACCGTCTGTGAGCGATTTTGTGTTGGATGCTTGCGTTGCGCTCCAGTGGTTCTTGGAAGACGAAGCCGACCGGAAATATAGTTTGGAAGTTCTAGCCAGCCTCTCTGCGAAGCGTGCAATAGTTCCGATGCTTTGGTTCTATGAAATCGGCAACGGTCTTGTCATGGCCTCTCGACGCAAACGAATCTTCCTCGATCAGGTTGAGAGCTTCCTAACGCGCCTGAAGGCCCTTCCCATCGACGCCGCGCAACAAACGCCCGCCGAAATTCTGGAATTGCCTGTCCTTGCACAGAGGCATGGCCTAACGAATTACGATGCCGCCTACCTTGTGTTAGCGATGAAATTCAATTTGCCACTGGCAACCACAGATAGGCTTCTTCGCCAAGCAGCAGCTTCTGCGGGCGTGAATCTTGTCGTCGCCCAGGCCTGAACTCCTCCATCCAGTTGTCGGCAGATTACAATGAGACAAGCATCAGCATCAATTCAGCGTGGAGTTTCGCAATGCCTTCCAGCAATGCCGTCGTACAGGCTGTGTCCACCGAACTGCCCGCGATGCCGCTCACCCTTGAGGGCTTGAGCGTACTGCATCAGATGTTCCGCTTCCGCTGGCCGGAGTGGCGCAAGCTGGAGGCATCGCGCCAGGCGGACATTGCGCGCGAAGCCGCCACGGTGTTTTCCGCCAGCGAAGAGCTTGGGCAGAGCGCCGTCTATTCCATGCTGGGGCACAAGGGCGATCTGATGCTCGTCCACTTCCGCGACTCCTTTGACGAGCTCAACGCCGCTGAATTGCAACTGGACCGGACCGCCTTGCAGGATTTTCTCGAGCCCATGCACTCGTATTTGTCGGTGATCGAGCTGGGCTTGTACGACTCCAGTGTGAAGCTGTTTCGGCAGCTCGCCGATCGCGGGGTGAAGCCGCTTTCCAAGGAATGGAACGACGCGGTAGAAGAGACCCTGGAACGCCAGCGCGAAGCCATGCGTCCGCGGCTGTATCCCAAGATTCCCGACAACCGCTATTTATGTTTCTATCCGATGGACCGCAAGCGCGGCGAGCAGAAGAATTGGTACATGCTGCCCATTGAGGAGCGCCAGCGGCAAATGGAAGAGCATGGCATGGTGGGCCGCCGTTACGCGGGCAAGGTGCAGCAGATCATTACCGGCTCCATCGGTTTCGATGATTGGGAGTGGGGCGTGGACCTGTTTGCTCCCGATCCGCTGGTGTTCAAGAAACTGATTTACGAAATGCGCTTCGACGAAGTCAGCGCGGTGTATGCGGTTTTCGGCCAGTTCTTCTTGGGAGTGCGGCTTCCGGTGCAAAAGCTGGAGGAATGGCTGAGCGGAAGGTTGCCAAAATAGCATGGTTGCTCACATTCTTGAAATAGTCGGGGCGTGGATCGTCAGCGTCATTTCGGCGGGCGGCTATGGTGGTGTGATGCTGCTGATGGCCATCGAGTCGGCCTGCATTCCGCTGCCGTCGGAAATCATCATGCCGTTCTCGGGATACCTGGTGTACACCGGCCGCTTTTCGCTGCTGGCGGTGGCCACCTGGGGCGCGATCGGCTGCAACCTGGGTTCGGTGCTGGCCTATGAGATCGGCTACTTTGGCGGTCGTCCACTGGTGGAGCGTTACGGCCACTACGTTTTCCTCACCCAGCACGAGCTTGGCATTGCCGACCGGTTCTTCGCGCGGCGAGGTTCACTGGCGGTATTGATCGCGCGCCTGCTGCCCGTGGTCCGCACTTTTATCGCGCTGCCGGCTGGAGTCGCGCGCATGCCGCGCCTGAAGTTTCACATCTACACGTTTGTCGGATCGTGGCCCTGGTGCTTTGCGCTGGCGTATGTCGGCATGCGGTTGGGCGAACAATGGGACAAAGATCCGCGGCTGAAGATTTGGTTCCATCGTCTCGACGCCGTGATCCTGGCGGTAATCCTTTTCGCGGTGGTTTACTTCGTCTGGTACCACTTGCAGCATCGGTTGGGCAGGGAAGCGGGCGAAGCGGCGGAATAGCGCTCACTGATCGATCTTCACCGCTTTGGCGATCATGCGTTCATATTTTCGCCAGGGCAGGATTCTCTTCAGCCAGATTTGCAGCTTAGCGTCGCCGCCGATCAAATATCGCAGCTTAGGATTAGGGTCGTGCGCGACGCGGACGATCAACTTCGCCACCTCGCGAGCATCGCGCCGATGTTTGGCGCTGCTCTTGACGAATTCGGCGAAGCGCTGGCTGCGCTCCTTGTTCGGTGATGCCGGATCGAGCGCGCCCGCCGCAACCTTCACGTTGCGCGTCCAGATGTCGGTGTCGTAAGAGCCGGGCTCGACCAGCACGACCCGAATGCCCAGCGAGTGGACCTCGATGCGCACGGACTCACTCCAGCCTTCCAGCGCGAATTTCGAGGCGGAATAGGCGCCGAGCATGGGTGGCGCCACGCGTCCACTGATGGAACTCACTTGTATGATGTGGCCCGCCTTCTGCTTGCGCATAATGGGCAACACTGCTTTCGTCATAGCAACGCTGCCGAAGAAATTCGTTTCGAGCTGATCGCGAATCTCGTGCAGTTGCATGTCCTCGCCGAAACCGGCGCTGCTGAATCCGGCGTTGTTTACCAGCACGTCAACCCGGCCATGATCGCGGACGATGGCGTCCACCGCGCCCGGCAGCGAATCGAATTCGGTGATGTCGAGCCGCCGCAGATCGAGCCGGTCGCGCACCCCGGCCTTATGCGCTGCCTCCTCAAGACGGCCTCGGTTTTCGAGATTGCGCATGGTCGCCACCACGCGATGGCCGTTGAGCGCCAACTCGACGGCGGTTAACAGTCCAATGCCGCTGGAGCTTCCGGTTACGAGTGCAACTTTGTCTTCAGCCATGGCTTTCCACCAAATCCTGCAAATTGCCGCACAGGGCACAAACGCGTCCGTTCACGCACCTTCAATTGCAATGCGGGCGGCGGTACGAGAAGATAACAGGTTTGTACATTCTTTCATGAAACGGACTGATAGCCATGCCGACAACTAAGAAGCAGGGAAACACGAATAGCGCCCAAGGCGAGATCGCCCCGGCCAAAGGGAAATTGGGGATCATGATTCCGGGCATGGGCGCCGTCGCCACCACGTTTGTCGCGGGCGTCGAAGCGGTGCGCAAAGGAATTTCCAGTCCCATCGGCTCGCTCACGCAGATGGGTACCATCCGCCTTGGCAAACGCACCGAAGGCCGCTTTCCCAAGATCAACGAATTCGTACCACTCGCCGGGCTGAACGATCTGGTCTTCACCGGCTGGGATATCTTCGAGGACAACATGTACTCCGCCGCGCGCAATGCGGGCGTGCTGGAGGTCTCGCTGCTGGACCAGGTCAAACCCTTTCTCTCGAAGATCAAGCCGCGGAAAGCCGTGTTCGACAAGAACTACGTAAAGAGACTCGACGGGCCCAACGTAAAAAAGGGCAAGAACAAGATGGAACTTGCCGAGCAACTGCGCGACGACATCCGCGACTTCAGGAAGTCCAGCGGGGCCGACCGCTTGGTCATGATCTGGTGCGCCTCTACCGAGACCTTCATTGAGGCGGGTCCGGTGCATCAATCGGTGGCGGCGTTCGAGAAGGGCCTGCGCGCCAATCACGAGAACATCGCTCCTTCGATGATCTACGCTTACGCCGCGCTGAAGGAAGGCGTGCCCTTCGCTAATGGCGCCCCGAACCTCACGGTCGATATTCCCGCGATGCACCACCTGTCGAAGCAAATGGAAGCGCCCATCTGCGGCAAGGACTACAAGACTGGCCAGACGCTGATCAAGACCATCCTCGCGCCGGGATTCAAAGCGCGCATGATCGGGCTGAATGGCTGGTTCTCCACCAACATTCTGGGCAATCGCGATGGCGAAGTGCTCGACGATCCCGGCTCCTTCAAGACCAAGGAGGAGTCGAAGCTATCGGTGCTGGAGCACATTCTCCAGCCCGAACTCTATCCCCAGCTTTACGGCAATATCTGTCACAAGGTCCGCATTAACTATTACCCACCACGCGGTGATAACAAAGAGGGTTGGGACAACATTGACATCT
>PLBW01000174.1 GCA_003135475.1 Acidobacteriaceae bacterium | reverse complement strand
GCAGGACTCTCATTCAAAGACCATTATTCCTTTATCGTGCGATCCAACCATCATAAATGATATCCACCCGCGGAGCAGAGTTTTCAACTGAGCTTTTCATCCTACCTTTTGCGCTTCCCCGGAAGGTGCACCAACTCGGCGGGTGGCCCACCCTTTCCCCAGAAAATTCTATGGTCATTGTCTAGGTCGCCTCGTGGACTGGGGTGCCCCACCCTTGTCGCCCTCCTTTGGCGACAGGGTGGGTCGCAGTTTTTGCGCCTCGATCTGCTTCAGCATCTGGATGGCGACCGCCAGGCTGCCGTGCTCCGGCTCGCTTACCAGCAGATGAACGTGTTCCGGCATGACCACATAGCCGAAGACACCCAGATCATACCAGCGGCGTACCCGCTCCAGTGTCTGCTCGAAGATGCGACGCGCCGGCGGGCTACCCAGCAACGCTAGCCGGCGATAACAACTGAAGGTGATGAAATGCAGTTCACCGGCTTGCTGATAACGTTTGAGTCCTGGCGGCACAGAAGCAATTTATCTCGTGCTCGGAAGAGTTACGCGGTGACGGTGGTCACACAGCTATGTCCACCCTGTCGCCAGAGACGGGCGAGAAGGCTGGGGCACCCAAAACTTAGATGTGGTCGTCGAAAGGCTGGGCCACCCCGCCCAGGTTGGCCCAACAGAAGGGCGAACCTGGGTCACCAGGCTGAGCGCTATGCTTACCTCCTGTTTGTGAACAAGACGATTGTGACCAATAGGGCAACGCATAATGCCATCGCACCAGCGATGCGCAGTGACCAAATGTATTGGGACGTTTTCATCCAACCTAAGAATGGGTTTAGACGCTGAGCCAACCGGCCACCCGAGTGCTTCAGTGCGGACGCTCTTACGTGCTCCGGCCAGACCAAGCAGTAGAACCCGAAAATGAATAAGAAAGCTGTGATTATCACACTCGCATAGAATTGTCGATTGGTTGTCATAAACTCACCATTTTGGACCCCACTTCCCAATATCCCAGGAGAATGTCCAAGCAAAGCCCGGCCACTGTGGCGTAACAAATCCTCCCCCCCGGGAAAAACCGCTTCCCGGAGTCCATGTAGTCTGTATTCCGCCCCAGTATCCAGGGCTGGAGCTAAACGAGTTTCCAGTTAAGAAACTCTGGATATTGTTTGGTTGGGTCATCCAGTTCGCAGTGCCGCTAGCTGAAAAATAAGTAAAGGCTTTGGGCGGGTGGCCCAGGCTATGATCCTGAGGGTGCCCCACCCAAGCCGGTTTTGCTTGGGTGGGGTAGTCCCGTGAGCTTCACTCTCAACCGCATTCCCATGCGCTCCCGCTTGCGTCCCGTCCACTCTGACTCGATCTCCACTACGCTCTCTTCGCCCGTCAAATAGTGGCGAAAACTGCTCCATGGCCACTCTTCCGGCTTCTCCACCAACCCACGCTTGACCGGATTGCGGTGCATGTAGCGCAGCTTCTCCACCCGCTTGCGCTTGCTCCAGACATTGAAGTCATAATAGCGTGCCTGCCAGAAATGCTCCCGCCCGCCGATCAGCTTGCGGGCCACCGACTGCTTCACCGCCTGCAGTGCCCTTGCCAACCTGCAGCGCTCCGGCTCACTGATCAGCAGATGCACGTGTTCCGGCATGACGACATATCCGGTGATGTAAAAGCCGTACTGTCGGCGGGCTTGTTCCAGCGCCTGCTCGAACAACCGTTTGGCAGGTGTGCTGTCCAGCGGCTGACGACGATAGCAACTGAAGGTGATGAAGTGCAGGTCGCACGCTTGTTGATAGCGCTTCAATCCCCAAGGCACGAGCGCAGCATACACCTAGGGTTGTTACGGAGTCTGTGATGCGCGAGGAAAATCCCCACCCAAGCAAAACCAGCTTGGGTGGGGCACCCTCACTAGGGTTGCCTGGGCCACCCGCCAGGCGCCTTATGGTTACCGTCCCGGGTGATGCACCTCTACGCGAGGTCCAACCGGACGCACCCACGGATGGGCATAGGGGTGCACATAGCCGAACCGGTTCCCCCACACCCGGACCCACGGACGGTGGTCGATGAGAATCGTGTGAGTCGGCCACACGAATCCCGAACCAATCCACCAGCCCCACGTCCCGAAGGTTGCTCCGACCGTGATGGCGGGGCCGAAGTGAATTGCAGTCGTCACGACGACGCCGGGACGCGGGGGAGCAAAGACGACGTACGGGTCGTACCAGGGCACGTAAATCACAGCCGGATTCAGAGGCAGCACCTCGATATAACCGCCCGAATCCACGACATTCACATACTCATTTGGCGCCAGATAGCCATAACCTCTGGCCACGCGGCGCATCCGCTGCACCGCGCCCATCACTTCAGGTCGCTGGTTCAGAACAGCATTCCCAAGCTGCTCGGTCCAGGCCTGATCTTGCGCCATCATGTCTAGTACCGAAGGGAATGGCAGCAGACCCAGCACGCTGGGATCCCACTGCAGATGGTCAGCCTGAATAGCTGCTGCCAGCGCATCACCCTTGAGGTAGCTGTGTTGATCGGCCCAGGCCGCAGCATCGGGAATCTGATCCCAATAGGTCGAGGCTGTCAGGATCTGTGCCAACAGCGGATCAGGATAGAGTGTAATTCGCTGGACGAGTTGGTCCAGCTGCGGCGGAGTCAGAGGAACTGGCTGTGCCGCCAGGTTCCCCGTTTGGGCAAATAAAACCGCTGTGAGGCCCACAACTAGCAGCCGGGCGAACAGGGAGTGACCACCATGACGGTCAGCAAGATGGCGCGATCGAGGCGATTGAGTAGAAAAGCGACGTATACAGAGCATCGTTTCCTCCACAGAAAGTCGTTTTTGTGACACCCGCTCCGCGAGCGATTGTCTCTGGATTCTCCGAGTCCTTTCATCTCGGTCCATCCACCCGCTTCTGACGCCAAGCCTTGGAAAAAGTTGCTAAAAATTTTAGCGAGAAGCACTCATATATTGAGTATTGCGCATAAGCGTTTATTTGATGGTCATTTACGACGGTTCTCCCAATGTAAAAACATGATAACGTTACGCTCATATTTACTTGCCGCCTCGCCTCCCCTGCATCCTTGATCCGGATCAAACTGCGAGCTGCGGCGGGTGGCCCGGGTCCCCTGTCCGAAGCCATCCTGTTTTAGGCACCGAAATCAAGTAACGGTGGGTGCCCCAGGTCTCGCGATTTTCGAGACCTGGGTGGGTACGAGGCTTAGCTGGCCGGAGCGCTGCTCTACCCTTACTCGCTTCGGATACAATTTCGAAAACTGGTCTAAACGGCCCAGTGTGCCAATTCAGCAATTGTGATTACCTTCGTTTTGCTGACCGCGTTTTGTTCTTCGCCCGGTTCCCTTCGGCGAAATAAACTGAGAGGGTCGGAGCCAGACTCCGGCGCTGCGAGGGCTGCGGCGAGGGTCTTTGAAAATTTGGAAGAATGCCGTCGAGTGGCACGCGGTCCCGGCAAAGAAGTGGCTCGGAGCTCGCAGGGCGTGGTGAGCGCTTTCGTACTAAGTCCTTTGTCATGAATACTTTGCTTGTATCTCCTGTGGAATCTGTACTTTGCCGGCAGTCTCGCAAAATATTGATAAATAAGGGAATTATTATGACGTGCAAGTCCAATGTTTGGAATACCTTGCGGTGATCCGCGCAAGCTATTGAAATAGCATGAGTTACAACGACACGTAACTCCAATGTTCGTAATACTTTAGGGGCAAAGTATTCAAAACAGAGACTTTGCAGGGAGGGGGGAGGGGGTACCCTTCCAATGTCCTGTAAAGATCCATTCTGGGAATCATTCGGTCCTAGTCATCGCGTTGACTCGTACACTGTCTTGCCTCCGACCACGGTCCTGAGCACGCGGGTTTTCAGGATCTGAGGCGGCGCGACCTTGGTTAGATCGCGATCCAGGGCGACGAAGTCGGCCAGCATGCCCGGCGCCAGCGTTCCCTTATCTTTCTCCGCGAATTGGGCGTAGGCCGAGCCGGTGGTGTAGGCGGCGATGGCCTGCTCGATAGTGAGCTTCTGCTGGGGAAAATATTCTTTGGTGCCCGCCTCGTTCTTGCGAGTCACAGCCGCATAGAGTCCGCGAAACGGCGTGATCGGCTCGACCGGGTAATCCGTGCCGAACGCCAGCGGGATGCCGTCATCCAGAAATTGTTTCCAGGGATAGGAAGTCTTAGCCCGATCGGCGCCAATCCGCTGCATGACCCAACGCATGTCCGTTAGCAGGTGACTCGGCTGGACGGAAGCGATGACTCCGAGCTTCTTGTACTGCGCGAACTGGCCGGGCGTGATCACTTGATCGTGCTCAATACGCAAGCGGAAGTCGCGCGTCTTGTCATTCTCTTTCGCGCTACGCTCAGCCTCAGCGAAAGCGTCCAGCGCCATTTGCGCGGCGCGGTCTCCAATGGCATGAAAACCGATCTGGAAGCCGGCCAGCGCGCGCTCGATGGCCATGCGATTCAGTTTGCCCTGCTCATACTGCGGCAGGCCGGAGTTGCCGGGATCGTCGGAATAGGGCGCCAGCAGCGCGGCCGTGCGCGAACCCAGCGAGCCATCCATGAAGCCTTTCAGCATGGCGGTGTGCAGCATGGGATCGTCGGCGGGATGATGCGCGCGATGCGTCTCCAGCAGGCTGACGGGATCGTCGAACCGCAGCCATTCGCTGATGCGCAGCGTCAGCTTGCCTTCGCGCTCCAAGTCCTCGTAAACCAGAAAGGATTCCCAACTGGAATTGTCCTGGGCGGAGGTGATGCCCCAACGCGCGGCGTCGGCCAGGACAAGTTCGGCTGCGCGGCGCAAGCGCGAGGGATTCGGCGGCGGGATTTTGGACTCGACCAGCCTTCTCGCCGTCTCGCGCAGAATGCCACTGGGCTGGCCGTCGGTGTCGTGGTCGATTTTGCCGCCTTGCGGAGCTTGCGTCTGCGGGGTAACTCCTCCCACTTTCAGCGCCGCGGTGTTGGCTACGGAGATATGTCCGTCCACCCGAATGAACACTGCCGGATGCGCGCCGCTGACCGCGTCAATGTCGTGGCGCGTCGGCAGCTTTCCGTCTGCCCACAGCGTCTGGTCCCAGCCACCCCCGACGAGCCACTCGCCGGCCGTGGCAGTCTTGGCGCTGGCCGCGATGCGCTGTTGCATCTCCTGGAGCGAACGGGTGCCGCGCAGATCGACGCTGAGCAACTCCAGACCCGCATGTTCCAGATGAACGTGGGCGTCGTTGAAGCCCGGCATCACGAAGTGTCCACCCAGATCAATAACGTGCGTGTGGGCGCCCTTCAACTTGCGGATATCATCGTTCGTTCCCAGGGCAAGAATGCGGCCATCGCGTACCGCCATCGCCTGCGCGCGCGGTGGTGTCGCCTGCGTGTAGATGTCGCCGTTGAGGAAGATGGTGTCGGCTGGCCCATTGCCCGAAACCTTACCCGAATCTGACGCGGAGTTTGCAGACGAGTTTGTATTCAAGGCGATCAGCGAGAGAACCACCAGCAGAAGCAATTTCATTCGTCCGACACTCCGGCGAGAGCGAGGATGAGCAACAGAATGCGCTTGAGTCCCAGGTCCCGGCCAGTTGGGTCGTACCATTCGCCAATGGTATGAGCGCCGCCGCCGCTGCCTCCGGCGCCGATGGCAATTGCCTCGCGGCCGAGCGATAGCGGGACATTGGCATCAGTGGAGGCCCGCTGAATGCGCGCTACGTTGTTAAGTTGCGCGTCCACCGCGCGGATGGCTTTCAGCAGTTGCGATTCCACCGGCAAATCAGCCGCCGGACGATTGCCGATGATGCGAACCTCTGCCGTCAGCTCTTGTTTCTTGCGGCCGGTGCTGTCGGAAGTGATGGCGTCCACCGCTTCGTGCAGGGCACTCTCTAGCCGGTCGAGTTGTTCCACCGAAGCCGATCGAGTGTCCACCTTCATCGTCGCCGACTCCGGAATGGAGTTGACCGACGTACCGCCGTTGATCATGCCGATGTTATAGGTCGTCTTCGGCAGGGCGGGCACCGGCGTGCCGGCGAAGCGATCGATGATCCGTGCCAGCGCAATGATCGGATTAGCTATGCCGAAGTCGCTCCACGAATGGCCGCCGTGGCCGCGTACCGTGACTTCATAACGGCGGCTGCCAAGTCCTTCGGCAATGATGGTGTCGCTGCCTGCGCCATCGAGCACCACCAGCGAAGCTATGGATGCCGACCACTTGGGTTGCTGAAAGACATGACGCATGCCGCGCAGGTCGCCTTCGCCTTCTTCTCCTACGTCGCCGATAAAGAGGACCGGAGCGGCGGCCGTTAGAGTCGCCGCCTGCATGGCACCGGCGATCGCCAGCAGGGCAACGATTCCCGACGAGTTGTCGGAGATGCCGGGCCCATGGAGTTTGCCGGCATCGCGGCGCACTTCGATCGTCGTTCCCTCGGGGAACACCGTATCGATATGTGCGCTCAGCGCGATGTAGGGAGCGTTGGGATCGGTACCCGGCCGGATGCCGAAGACGTTGCCTAACTCATCCTGGTGCACGTCGGAAAGCGCCAACTCGCTGAAACGAGCTTCGAGCCATGCGCTGCGTGCAGCCTCGCCCCAAGGCGGCGCTGCAATCGACGTAACTTCGAGCTGCAAGTCTTCCAATTCGCGAGCGTGCGAACGGAACCAGGCAAACCCTTCGTGGACCTTGCGCAATTCGGCCGCGCGCGCCACCTGTTGCTGGGCCGAGCGCGAGGCCTGAGATTCACTGAAGGAAACCGCTTCCGTGGAAGAGGCACGCGCTGGAGGACCGGGACTCATGGAGGATGCCCAATACTAATACGCCGGTTGGAGGGAGCGAAAGCGATTAAGCGACAAGGATCTCAACCTGCTCAGTAAGCAGACCGCTCCCAAACCAACGCACTCAGGACTAGAATCTGCATTGAGAGTCAGGGACCGCCGCAAACTTCCATGCAAAAAAGGGGAGAGCTTTCGCTCCCCCATGCGACAGAGGCGACATCGGTTTTTAGGATTCCCTGACCCACGGATTGGTTGCACGACATGCCAGAACTAGACACGGCCGAGCCAGCGGGGGCGGTCCCGGAGATCGCCAAGATTCCCGGAACCGAAGAGTGCAGCGTGACCCTCGATGGCGTGAGGTGGCGCTATCTTCATGCCGGATCCGGTCCGCCGCTGCTGCTGATCCATGGCTTCATGGCCTATTCCTTTTCCTGGCGCTTCAACATGGGGGTGCTGTCCCGGCATTTCTCGGTGTATGCCATCGACCTGCCGGGCTGTGGCTTTTCGCAGCCCACCGATGAAGCGCAATGCTCGCTGGCCAGCGATGCCGAAGCCGTTCTGCGCTTCATGGATCATTTCGGAATGGAACAGGCGGACGTGTTGGGCACTTCTCGAGGCGGCGGAGTGGCGATTGTGCTGGCTGCTCTGGCCGCGCAACGGTCGATGCGACAGCGCATCCGGCGGCTGGTGCTGGTTTGTCCGATCAATCCCTGGTCGAGCTACGGAAAGCTGTTGACTCGCTTGCTTTCCACTGCGCTGGGCGGACTTTTTGTCACTCATGTCCTACCCAAGCAGCACTGGATAATGCTCCGGTACTTCCGCAAACTGTATGGCGATCCGACGCGTATCGCGCCCGGCAGCATCGAAGGCTACACTGCGGGATTGGATGTGCCGGGAAGCTTTGAGCATATCCTGCGCATTGTGCGATCGTGGCATTGCGACCTGGCACTTATCGAGGAGTCTTTGCCGGCGATCAGCGAATTGCCCACACTGCTGCTCTGGGGTTCCCGCGACACGGCGGTGTATCCGTCGTCAGCCTATGAGCTGCAGCGTCGGCTGAAAAACAGCGCGCTGGTCATGCTCGATGGTGTCGGCCACGTTCCTTACGAAGAAGTACCCGACGAGTTCAATCGGGTAATTTGCGACTTCCTTTTGCGTGACACGCCGCGAATGCCATTGGAAGCTGCGGCTGAGGCGCCCAGCTCATCCGTTAGCGTTCGCCTGACGGATTGATAGATGGTGGAGGCTGTTGGTGGCGGTTTCGCCGCTACGCGGCTCCGATAAATTTCCCACTTTACCCGGTGCTTGCGCACCGGGCTCCAACCAAGGCCGCCGCTGCGCGGCTGTCTTGCCGGGATCTTTACCACTTGCGGAACGCAAAAAATGGTTGTGACACAGTCTCTTTAGCCCCAGGACTTCTCCATCCTGGCGCTAAAGCGCATGATAGAAGTCAAGCTTTTCCCGGAGCGCTGAAGCGCTCCTTCCCCCGCATAAATGCGGGGGCTTCCACCAAAACGTACTCCCAAAGTCCTGCACAGACTTTTCCCGCAGCCTCCTAAGGCGTGCCCCACAATCACTGCACAAAGCAACTCTGGAAACCGCCCTAATCCGCGGCCGGATTGTCCCGCTGAAAAACTTCGGCTTCGGCATGGCGAACCGGCAGCCAGGCCGCCAACCCTGCTCCCAGATACATGGCTCCTACGATCCAGAAGCCGTAGGTCAGCCCGTGGCGATGGGCGGCTTCGCCCGCCAGCAACGAGGTTCCGATTTGCAGGGCGCTGGCCACGAAGGAAAAAGTGTTTTGCACCCGTCCCATGAAGTGACGGGGCACCATATGCATCATCTCGCTGGAGAGAGCAATACCACCCACGCCGCGGCTGGAGCCCATCATGAAGTAAATCGGCACCGCCAGCGCCAGCCAGCGCGAGACTGGCAGCAGGAACAGCGACAACGCAATGATAGACATGGTCAGCGTGACCGAAAGGTTGGCGCCGTGCCGCCGGATAAACGTCGAAGCGTAGAAAACGCTGACGAAGGCTCCGACCGCCCAGCCGGCATTCAGCCACCCATAACCCACGGCTCCGCCGTGCAGAATGCGCTCGCTCAGCGGGGCCGACAGTACACCCTGCGTCATCATGGCGGCTACAAACAGCGCCCAGGCGATGCCGATCAGCAGCACCCGGCGGTTCGCCCGAACATAGCGATAGCCTTCTCCGAGCTCGTGGATATAGCGGGCAACTGCGCTGGAGGGTGAAGCCGAAGCCGCCAGCTCCGATATCGGACGGGTGACCGTCACTCTGCCCTTGCGCACCTGGAGAATGCAGGCTAGCGAAATGGCGTAACTGGCACAGTCAATAAGCAGCACGCCACCGAGACCGACGTGGTTGTACATGAAGCCGACCGCAGCGCCGGCCATCAACCAGCCACCCTGCAACGCCGCTAATAACAGCGAGTTCGAATCCAGCATCTTGTCGTCCGGCGTCAGCTCCTGGATGAGCGCGTTAACGGTGGGGAAGAACATCCAGAAACCGATGGCAACCAGGACGTTCATGGCGTACAGGTGCCATAGCCGCTCATGATGAGTGAACACCAGCATGGCGACGAAGAAGATGATGGCCCCGCGCGCGGAGTCCAGCCACAACATCAAGTGGCGACGGTCTTCACGGTCGATGAGTACGCCGGTGAAGGGCAACAGCAGCATCGAAGGAAGGGTTTGCAACGCGATTAGCGCCGCCAGTGATACCTCCGAATGCGTGGCTTGCAGGATGTACCAGATCACAGCAGCGGAGTTCATGCCGCTGCCGATCATGGAAATGAGATTAGCGATGAAGATCAGCCGCATCCCACGGTGCTGGAACATCTCCCTCATACTGTTCAACTGTAACCCAGTCGCGGCACGCCATAACGGTCAGATATAGTGAAACCGCGAACACTGCAGTTGAAACCGCACATGCCATGGGTGAAGGGGGATTCATGAGCAAGGCTCGATGGACTTGCGGTCACGAAAGGGGAGGGGTGGTGCTAGTGGGGAAGCATACCGTACGTATTTGCTTAGTCGGCGATTACGATCCGAAGGTCACGGCACACCAAGCCATTCCGAAGGCGCTGGCGCTTGCGGCCAAGGGCAATGCGGTCGAGCCGGTGTGGCTCGGCACCGAACGTGCGCGGGATGCTGATCTGGATTCATACAGTGGCTTCTGGTGCGTGCCGGCTAGTCCTTATCGCTCGATGGAGGGAGCCCTCCGCATTATTCGCTTCGCGCGCGAGACGGGAAAACCTTTCCTTGGAACTTGCGGCGGATGCCAGCACGCCATTGTGGAGTTTGCGCGGAACGTCTTGCACATGACCGAAGCCGGGCACGCCGAATCCGATCCTGCGAGCAGGGAGGCTGCTGAACCTATTTCTTGACCAGTGCGTCGGAAAGCAGGCGGGCTTTGTTGGCCAGGTTATAGGCGCGCTCGAAGTCATTATCCGAGGTGGCCTTGCGCGACTGATCAATGTACGTTTTGATTTGCGCAACCATGGCTTGCTCGTCATGGTTCAGTTTGCGATTCACGCTCTTCAAATTTTTC
>PLBW01000199.1 GCA_003135475.1 Acidobacteriaceae bacterium | reverse complement strand
GGTAACTATGAAAATGCTCTAGCCCAGGGCGTAAGCCCGGGTTTTTCGGGCACCGGCGCTAAAGCGCGTGATCAAATCGAGCTCCCACCGGAGCGCTGAAGCGCTCCTCCCCCGCATAAATGCGGGGGCTCCCACCGAGAAGTACACTAGGATAGCCGCTGGTGTACTTCGTCTCGAACCTCAAGGAATTCGCGCGTCGTCAGGGCGAACTCTAATCCTCCGCCTTCCGCTCCGACTGGACCGCCTTGAACCCATACGGACAATGCCTGCACCCCGACTCGCAGCAGTATCCGCGTTGCATCAGGTACAGCGCGGTGAAAACCATGAAGCCATTTTCCATGTAGTAGTGGACACCCTCGACCAGGTCGTCCGGCATCATTGCGCAGCAGCCTCACGCGTGTGCCCGGTCCAAGCCTCTTTTGCTTGAGCGGGATTCAGCTCTTGAGACTCGACAGCAATGCCATCGCGGAAGCTGACATACTTGCCGGAGATCGCCGCAACACGTTCGCCGGGCACGATGAAGCCTACCAGGTTCAAGGGATCGGCAGCGGAGAGGGTCACGATTTCGCCGCTGGCCGGGAGGTTGCGCATCGCCCGCAGCGACTCCACGGCTTCCGGCAGGGCAAACTGCTCGCCGAGAAATCCGTTGACGAATCTTCCGCCGCGAACTTCGCCGCGATCTTCCAGGCGGCGGAAAGCAATCAGCAACTCACGCCACTTCGGCAGGTTTGACTCGCGCGCCAACGTTTCGCGGAAGACGACACCGTAGCGGCGCAGCAGCATCCAGCAAGTGGCCTCGACCACCTTGGAGCGATCGGCGCCCTCGCCGGGATACAGCAGAGACCAGCGTCCGCCGGTGTGGCGAGGCCGGGTGAGCTTGGGTGTGCCGGTCGCATTGCGGCGGCGCGGGTTGATCAGCGAGCGCAAATTCTCGAAGCCGTCGGCGGTGACCATGCCGGCAGCCACCAGTTCCCAGAGCGCGGTTTCGATTTCCGCTTTCAGGCGTTCGGTTCCGCGCACGATGTCGGCGAAGAACGACGCGCCCCGGCGCCGCAGAAATTCCAGCACGCTGCGGGCGGCCTCGCTCAGCACGCGTTCAAAGTTCTGCTCCTCATTGCCGAGCCGGGGCTGCATCCAATCGGAATCGTCGCGAACAAAGAAAGTGATGGGCGCGACGCTGGTTGGCACCACACGGCGGCGGCCTTCGCCCGAATCTTCCAGCGTGGCCGGATGGGGCGAGAGGCGTCCCCAGCCAACCGCTCCCGTCAGGCAAAGCTGATCGAGCGCCGCCGGATCGTAATTGTTCACCCGCGCCGCCAGGATGTGCCGCTCCCAGGCGTTCGCTGGAACTTCGAAACCCTGCAATTGACGCACGGCCTCCAGCAGTCCGCGTTCGCCGCTCAACTGCGATTGCGGCGCAACGTGCTGCCAGCGCAACAGCCAGCGCATATACTGCGCCGCGGTGACTGGCTCGACCTGCTTGCGCAACGTGGCGACCGTGAGGTGGTGAATGCGCGCCAGCAACCGCCGATCGCACCACTCGACCGTGCCTGGCTCGTTGCCTTGCGCTAGACCGGTGAAATTTCCGCGCAGCACCGAACCTGATGCCTCCATGCGAAGTAGCGCTTGCTCAACCTCGGCGACAGACAGTCCCAGCCAATAGGCCAGCGCGCCCGCCGTAACTGGCCCGCAGTGCATCATCCAGCCGGTCACCATGGCGAGCAGAGCGTCTTCGCGCGTGGCTGTATTCGACGGCAGCTCCGGCGGCGCGACTTCAAACTTCGCTTGGGGAAAAATCAGCGTAAAGTCTTTCGCTCGCTCGGAGGGGACGAGGTATCGTCGGGTGCCGCCGGCTGAAGCCGGCTCAGAGTTGGGAAAGGGTTGGCTGGACGCGGGCCTGAAGGTCCGCTCTACCACCGGAACTCGCGCGCGCACCACCCGCCAGCCTTCCATCAATTCGGCGAGAAACGGCGTCCAGCTCGTAATCGCGTCCTGCCACTCGCTGTCGCCGATCTCTTCCGGGACCGCAACCAGTGTCTGCAAGACATCATGCAACTCGTCGCTGTCGCGAACATCGGGCCGGGCCTCCTCGCGCACCCGCGCAATCGCCGTCTGGTCCAGCCGTCCTACTTCCTGCAACACCGCTTCCGGCAGCACTCGCCGCATTTGCACCGCACGGGCACGCCGTTCTTCCAGCGGAGCATCGTCGAGAAAAGCGTACGGGTTCGCATTCAGGATTTCGTGCGAGAACTGCGATGGCACCGGCGTGTCGATGGCCAGCGTGCGAATCGCCCCGCTGCGAATCCCCTCAAGCACTCGCCTAAGGCCGTCAATGTCCATGGCCTCGGTGAGGACGTCCTTCATCACCTCCTGAACCAGAGGATGGTCGGGAATCTGGATATCGCCAACGATGTTTTCCTGGCACGCGGCCACGTCAGGAAAGACCGACGCCATAAGATCGTCGCTGCGAATGCGCTGTATTTGTGGCGGAACTTTCTTGCCGCCCTGGAAGCGCAGCAGGGCCAGCGAACGGTTGGCGTCCCAGCGCCAGCGGGTGGCGAAAATGGGCGACGCCAGTGCCGCTTGCTCCAGCACTTCCTGAACGGTCTCGGTTTGCAGATAGTGGAAGACGTCGCTGAGCGGAAAACTATGCTGCTCGGCCAGGGCGATGTTCAGTCCGTTGTCAGTTGCAGAAGCTTGCAACTCAAAATTGAACGAGCGGCAGAAACGCTTGCGCAGCGCCAGTCCCCAGGCTTTGTTGATGCGGCCGCCGAAGGGCGCGTGGATGATGAGCTGCATTCCGCCGCCTTCATCGAAGAAGCGCTCGGCGATGATGCAGTCCTGGGTCGGGACCTCGGTCAGCACCGCGCGGCCGGTGACGATGTACTCCACCAATTGCTCAGCACCGGAATCGTCAAGCCCGCATTCGTCCTTCAGCCACGCGACCGCGTTCTGCACTTCAGGGCTGGATTCAATTCCGCGCAGGCGGGTCAGTTTACCCACCCTATCGCTTCCACCAGAAGAGGGTGGAAGCGATAGGATGGGGCACCCGGCAGTGGTTTCCGCTCCCGTGCCCGTTTCAGGATTATTTGGAACGGCCAGCGGCGCGGTATTCGGCAGCAGTGCGCTGACGCGCTCGCGCAATTCGGCCACGTGATGCGACAGCTCGTCGGTGCGCGCCGGAGCTTCGCCGCGCCAGAAGGGAATATTCGGCGGGGCGCCGTGCGCATCCTCCACCAGCAGACGTCCGGAATTGGACTCAATGCGACGAATCCGCCACGAGGTGTTGCCCAGCAGCATGATGTCGCCTGCGTTGCTTTCGACGGCGAAGTCCTCGTCGACGGTGCCCACGACAATTTCATCCGGCTGCGCAACCACGGTGAACAGCGCCGTATCCGGGATCGCGCCGCCGCTGGTGATCGCCGCCAGACGCGCCCCACGCCGCCCGCGTAGCCGGCGGTTGACCATGTCGCGAAACAGATAAGCGCCGTAGCGCCCGCGCTTGGCTGCGATGCCTTGCGACAGCATTTCCAGAATGCGGTCGTACTCTTCGCGCCGCAGGCTGCCGTAGGGATAGGCGCGGCGCACGCACTCGAACAGCGCGTCTTCGTCCCAGTCCTCGCAACTGCACATGGCGACGATTTGTTGCGCCAGGATGTCGAGCGGAGCCGCGGGAATCTGAATGCGGTCGAGATCGCCTTGCTTGATGGCCCGGACGGCGGCCGCGCATTCCACGAGGTCGTCACGGGTGGTGGCGAACAGGCGGCCCTTTGGAACGGCCCCGCGCCAGTGCCCGGCGCGGCCCACGCGCTGCAAGGCCACCGCAATCGCGCGCGGCGAATTGATCTGGCAAACCAGATCAATGTTGCCGATATCGATTCCAAGTTCCAGCGAGGCCGTCGCCACCAGCAGGCGAATTTCGCCGTTCTTCAGTTTGCGCTCGGCGTTGAGACGCAGCTTGCGCGCCAGGCTGCCGTGATGCGCCGCCACCAACTCCTCGCCAATGCGCTCGCCCAGATGAAGCGCCACGCGTTCCGCCAGCCGCCGCGTGTTGACGAAGACCAGCGTCGAGCGATGTTGCAATGCCAGTTCCGCGATACGGTCGTAGATCTCGCCCCACATCTCGTTGCTGGCGATGGGGCCAAGCTCCGACGGCGGGACCTCCACTGCCAGGTCAAGCTTGCGGCGATGGCCAATGTTGACCACAGCTGGGGCAGGGCGTCCCGCACCAGTCAGGAAATGCGCGATCTCCTCAATGGGCTTCTGTGTGGCCGAGAGCCCGATGCGGGTTGGCCGGTTCGCCAGCAGGTCAAGCCGCTCCAGCGAGAGCGTGAGGTGCGCGCCACGCTTGTCATCGGCGACGGCGTGGATCTCGTCCACGATGACGGTCTCGACATCGTGCAGAATGGCGCGGCTGCCGTTGGCGGTGAGCAGAATGTAGAGCGACTCCGGCGTGGTGACCAGGATGTGCGGCGGACGCTTGAGCATGTCGCGCCGCTCTTTCATCAGCGTGTCGCCGGTGCGCACGGCGGTGCGAATTTCGGGCATCAGCAGGCCGCGCTCGGCGGCCAGCGCCAGGATCTCGCTCAGCGGTCCGTCGAGGTTCTTCTGGATATCGTTGCCCAGGGCTTTGAGCGGCGAGACGTACAGGACTTCGGTGCGGTTGTGCAGCGCGCCTTCCAGCGCTTTGCGCACCAGACGGTCAATGCAGATGAGAAACGCGGCCAGCGTTTTGCCGGAACCGGTGGGAGCCGATATCAGCGTGGTGCGCCCGGCGAGGATCTCGGGCCAGCCCTGCTCTTGAGGCTCGGTGGGCGAGCCGAAACGTCCCAGGAACCACTCCGCAACCAGCGGATGCGCCCAGGCCAGCGCGACCGGAATTTCCCCCACAGGCATTCAAGCATTCTAGCAGATGTTCGCTAATTGTTCGCCGGTCTGATTTCACCACGGAGAACACGGAGGGCTCGGAGGAGTTCTAATCACCACAGAGGCACAGAGAGCACAGAGGAAGAATGAAACAAGTCAAAGAACGAGAGAAGCCAAAGAAGAACGTAAGCAGGAATATGCGCCGTTACGTAGGACTCTATCGTCCTCTTGGTTTCTGCATTGAATGCCATGGGTACAACGGTCAGCCTAACGGCTTTTCGTCGTTGTTAGCTAGTTTGTCAACCGTCCAGAATTCAATGAATATCGCGTCGAACCGGTCCTTCATTTCCAGGTCGAACTCTGAGCCTATCAAGGCCGATGTGTGTTTTCGGCGCGAAAAAAAGTGGCCCTCATCGGGCCACTTGGAGAGTATCGAGTTGCCTATCTTCCAAGCCTCCTGCGGAGAGGCCGATACAAACCAGCGATCCCGATGCCGATTAGCGTGAGCGACGAAGGTTCTGGCGTGGTGCCGCCCGAGGGGTTGCCGATTAGCTGATAGCTCTGGTCCCCTACCTGAGTCATAAACTGGAAGGTTTGGCCGCTAAACTGTGCCATTTGCGCGTCGCCTGGGTCTCCTGGCCCCAAGAGGCTGACCTGCCCCGCCTCGAAGCCGTTGCCAGAGGCGCCAATCCAGTATTGCACTCCCCCCATCACATCAATTGAAATTGGCAAACTGACCTCGTAAATGGCGTTTCCACCGAGGGTCCCGTAGAACGTGAAGCTCGAGGCGGTGACGTCCTCCGACACGAGGGGGGGGCCAAAAGGAACGCCACCACCGCTGTCGGCATACAGGTGGACGTTATAGGTACCGCCCGGTGGGAAATTGCCCGTGAAGAGGTTGAAACCGGTTAAGTGCGTGTTTGCCGACAGTGTGAAATTGTCGGCAAAATTCTGCGCCGCCGTCTGATTTTCCCAACAACAAACAGCGTCGGTGCTAATGGGCGAGTAGTCCCAAACTGTTCCGGCGTATGCTGCCGTGCCGCATAGGCCGATGAGTAGCAATAGCGCAATGCGTTTCATGTCGTCCAAAGCCTCCAAGGATCTAAGCCGGGATTTCGAGTTTGGTCCCAGCGGGTCTAGAAATCATCTGTTATGTAGGTGCAATTTAAATGCCAATCTCTGTGTAATGCATTCATGAGCTTAGAGTTGACATTGCTACGAGAGTGAAAAGTATTGCGATGTATGGGAAGCGGGTTACAGTTTAGGTAAGACGTCTTGGTGATGACTAAAAATTTCTCCGTGTCCTCCGTGCCTCCGTGGTGAAAGGTCTTTTCTGATTTCCTGCTGCTAAGATGGCCGCATGTCCGATGAGCGCGCAAAGAAGATCAAGCTGATGCTGTTCGACGTGGACGGCGTGATGACCGACGGCACGATTTTCTTGTTCCCAGCGGCGGGCGCGGGAGCAGGTCAGGAGACCCATGATCATCGCGAAATGATGGCCGACAAGGGCGGCTTTGGAATTGCCAGCCGGGACGTATTCGAAGCTAAGGGGTTTAACGCGCACGACGGCACAGGGTTTTCGCTGGCCCGTCTGGGTGGGCTGAAGACAGGCATCATCACCAAGCGTATTTCCGAAACCGTGGCGCTGCGGGCGCGCGACCTGAAAATCGAGCATGTCTATCAAGGGCAGCAGGACAAGGCGTCGGCTTTTTACGAAATTCTCGAGAAGGAAGGCCTGACGCCGCAGCAAGTTTGTTACGTTGGCGACGATGTCATCGATCTGCCGGTGATGCGGCTGTGCGGGCTGGCTATTGCGGTGAAGAACGCGCGCCCGGAAGTGCTGCGCGAGTCGCATTATGTGACGCCTCACGAAGGCGGCAAGGGCGCGGTGCGCGACGCGATTGAGTACGTTTTGCGCGAACAGGGCTCGCTGGATCGCGTTGTGGAGGAGTACATCCGATCGCGAGCTGGCGCCCCGGTCGCCCCGCAGGACTAGCTGCCGAATCCGCACACAAAAATCCCCTCCGAAGGACAGGGGCGAATTGCACTTCGGAGGGGTAGCCGTGTTTCCACACGACCATTCTCAGGGTTGTTACTGGATCGAAACACCTCGCTTTTGGGGAAGTTTCGCGCAGCGGGAAAAAGCTATCGGAATTCGACAAGGCGCGGCTAGACAAGCACTTTGGATGTCGCTGCGCTCGTCGCTCCGTCGAAAATCATTAACCACGGAGACACGGAGGACACGGAGTTTTTGATTTATCTCGAGTTTTCTCCGTGATCTCCGTGCCTCCGTGGTTAATTTTTATTCCCATGGGCGTGCCAGAGGTCCATGTAACACCCAGGATGACACCCCAAAAAAAGTGCTAATGATCAATTGAGCTGAAGAGCCACACGACGCCTTGGAGGGCGCTGTTCAAAGTGGGGCGCACATTTGACTGTTCCAAAATCGCACAATTTTGTCGGGGAATCAGCCTTGCTACGGTGGCAGGACGGGGAAAGTATGATAAGTAATTAGTTGGGAACTGGTAGCGGGTCGGCGATTGGCAGATGCGCTAATTCGTCGAGTTCCACAACTCAGGCCGGGACCCAGGCAACTGTTGTCTGGGGTGCATAGTTTTTTTGCTGTGGACCAGCAGTTTTCGATTGAGTCCGGGCCCCAGAATACCTAATATGGAATCTCTCGCAACGGAAAACGGCCGACCGTTGGGAGCAAGAATCTTGCCGGCGGGTTATCAATGCTAAAGCGTTTCGCCATTATCGCGATGAACACTTTGTTGGCGCTATTTACCTGTGCCAACGCCACCGGCGCCACCATCTCCACCCACAAGGCCCACAGCAAGACACATCGCATCACCGAAACGGCAACGGCGCAAAAGAAGATGACGCGCATGCGCACCAGCAGCCGGACCGTGGCGCGCCGCAACCGTTCCACTCATGTCGTTGCTTCTACCCATAGGAGGCATCGTTATTACGAGCGCTTCTCGGCCAGCTCGTTTGCCGACAATCAAGTGGAAGGCGACATCACCGCGGGTGAAGATCCTATCGTCCGCGCGGCCGCGCTGGAAGCCCTGGGCAATATGAACGGCACGATCGTCGCGGTCGATCCCGACAGCGGCCGCATCCTGGCGATGGTGAATCAGAAGCTGGCGCTGTCGGCCGGAGCGCAACCGTGTTCGACCATCAAAGTCGCGGTGGCCTTGGCGGCGCTCAGCGAAAACGTCATTACCAAGGACACAGAAGTTCCGCTGGGCAAATACTGGCGCGTGGACCTGACCACGGCGCTGGCGAAATCCAACAATGCCTACTTTGAGGCGGTGGGACGCAAGCTGGGCTTCGAGCGGGTGAGCTATTATGCCCACCAGTTCGGACTGGGCGAACTTGCCGGCTGGCAGATCGCGGGTGAGCACTTGGGCACATTCCCGCAGACCGAGCTGGATGCGAAGCTGGGCGGCGTTGGCAAGATGTGTTCGTTCGGCGAGAGCATTTCTCTCACCCCGCTGCAACTGGCGGCGCTGATGAGTTCCATTGCCAACGGCGGTACCCTGTATTACCTGCAACATCCCACCACTCCCGAGGAAGTGACCAGCTTCACCCCGAAGGTGAAGCGCAAGCTGGACATCGGCCCACTGATTCCGGGAATCTCTGACGGCATGTCGGGAGCGGTGGAGTACGGAACGGCACGCCTGCTGCGGACCAACTTCATGGAGGAACCGGTGCTGGGCAAGACCGGCACTTGTTCCAAAGATGGCACTCGCTTCGGCTGGTTTGGTTCCTACGCCAACACGCAATACGGGCGGATTGTGACCGTCATCTTCCTGGAAGGCGGACGTCCGACTTTTGGCCCCAGGGCAGCGGAGTTGGCGGGCCACATGTATCGCAATCTGTATGACCACGAATTCTTCGCGGTGAAACCCGCGGCTACGCCAGTGCGGACGGCGGGCTCCGAGGTGAATCCAACCACCGTTGGCGCTCCACAGTAACTACACGCCAGAGTTACGGACAGTAAAGGCCTCCCATGCGCGGGAGGCCTTTGCTGTTTGCTGCTGCGCAAAGCTATTTCACGAACGGCGAGCCCGACTGGGCCTGCAATTTCTGCACTGCTTCCTGGTAGAGATTTTTCGCGGCTGAGTCCTGGGTGGTGCTGATCTGGTCATTGAGCCACTTCAACATGGCCGCTCGCGAGGGATGGGGAAAATTCGGCTCGGCATCGTCAATGCGCCACTCGTCGTTGACCGCGGTGACGATGTAGTCCACGTCCTCGTTGGAATTCGCCGCCTCTCGGGAATAACCAATGCCAGTTTCGAATCGTCCTAGAAGCCGATAGTGGACCGTGACGGTGTACTTGCCGCGCGTCAATACCGGGGCGGTTTCGACGGTGTATCGTGAGATGACGTTCATCTGTGTGTAGTCGGGACTCGTCTTCCACCACACCAGGGACTGAAGTTTCGGCCAACCCTGGGGGCCCATTCGGGCTCCGTCATAATCCAGGCGGCAATATTTGGAAACCAGCTCACGGATTTGCTCGGCCTTGGTGTCTTGCTCCACGTGGTTCAAAGGCAGGGGAAACTGCGCTCTGGCCGCGCTGCCTGCAGCAAACACGAAAACCATAGACAATACAAAACAGCGAAACCATGACAACGGCATTCGACCCTCTGGTTCAGATGGCTAGTATGCGTCCCCTTCAAGCGTACACCGGTTTGGGGCAAAACGAAGCGCCCGGCAGGAGAGGCATGGTTCAGAAGTGAAGGAGGCTGCTTTGCTATACTCGACCCATGCAGGTCACCCTTACACCGCACGCCGAGGAACTCCTGTGCGATGCCCTGGCTCGAGATCCCGACCAATCCCCCGCACAGATTCTGGAAGAGGCTTTAGCTGAGCGGGTCGAGCGCCAGACGGCTGCCAACCTAGTGAAGCCGAAGCGTACACGGGAGGAGTTTGACGCCTGGGTCCGCGAGTTCGCTGCCTATTCCGACAAAATCCCGTCCATGCCGGGCGAAACCTTCTCCCGCGCCATGATCTACGAGGATCACAACTGAATGGCCGCGGTTCCGCATTTACTGGACAGCAATGCATTTCTGCGCCTAGCCAAACGCGATGATCCGGAACACGCTCTAATCAAGACAGCCATTGAACGTTTGATAGAGGGAGGCGCAGACCTCTGCTATGCGCCGCAGAATGTAGTTGAATTCTGGAACGTGTTTACTCGGCCCAAAGAGAGGAATGGCTTTGGAATGACAGTGGCAGAGGCTGATCGCGAAGCTTCGCTAATCGAAAACTAGTTCACTTTCCTTCCAGACAACGAAGCGATTCACAGCGAGTGGCGTCGATTAGTGGTGACCTACGGGGTTTCCGGCGCGCAGGTTCATGATGCCCGCCTCGTCGCCGTAATGCGCGCTCATGGGATTACCCACTTGCTCACTTTGAATCAGGCCGACTTCCTTCGCTACCGCGACATTACTGTTGTACATCCGGAGCAACTCCGCACCTAATTCACGAAACGGGATACTAGGCTCTTGCCGTTTTCTGATCGCTGAAGACCTGGCCGTCGCGAATGTGGATGACGCGATGCGCGTACTCGGCGATATCGTGCTCGTGGGTGACCAGGACGATGGTGTTGCCCTGATCGTGCAGGCGATCGAACAGCGCCATAATTTCCACGCCGGTCTGGGAGTCCAGGTTGCCGGTGGGCTCGTCCGCCAGAATGATGGACGGACTGTTGACCAAGGCGCGAGCAATGGCTACGCGCTGCCGCTGGCCGCCGGACAGTTCGTTGGGCTTGTGATGCATTCTCGATTCCATTCCCACCGATGCCAATGTCTTGCGGGCGCGTTCAAGTCGCTCTTCGGCCGGAACGCCGGCGTAGATCAGGGGGAGTTCGACATTGTGCAGCGAGGTGGCGCGGGCCAGCAGGTTGAAGGTCTGGAACACGAAGCCGATTTCCTTGTTGCGAATGCGCGCCAGTTCGTCGTCATCGAGTTCGCTGACCAACTGCCCATTCAGCCAATAATTACCTTGACTGGGCGTATCCAGGCAGCCGATCAGGTTCATCAAAGTTGACTTGCCGGAGCCCGAGGGACCCATGATGGCCACGTACTCGTTGGGTTGAATGCGGACACTGATCCCGCGCAGAGCGTGGACCTGCTGTTCCGATCCCATGTCGTACGTCTTCCAAAGGTTCTCGGTGCAGATGATGCACTGCTCCGGCGTCGCCGAGGTCTGTGCTTCTGCCAGGCTCGCCAATTGGGTTGCCATCCTCTTCTCCTCGTTGGGTAGCTGGTTCGGGTTGCTCATGGATGCGGGACTGTCGCCTTCCTGCTCTGCGGCCCGTTCCTCCTAAATTGTTAGGACTCTTCCTTCTTGCTGGCCGTCGAGTTGTCCACCTTCACACTGGCGCCGTTTCGCAGGGTCCGGAGCACCTTGTAACTTCCGGTGACGATCTCGTCCCCCTCTTTTAATCCGTTGGTCACTTCGATGTCCGTGGTTCCACTAATGCCCGTAACTACAGTTACGAAGACGGCGTCCTTTTTGTTCTTGAGAACGAACACGCCCTGCAACTCTTCCTTGGGATCTTGTCCGGCGGCAGTTTTAGCCGGGGCCGGCGCAGGCTTGCCCTTACTGTCCGTGGCCAGGTCGGCGCGTTGGCGAATGGTCAACGCCTGAATCGGAATGGCCAGCGCACTGCCGCGCGTAGCCGTGGTGATGCGGGCCGTCGCCGACAATCCGGGCAGAAGGTTGGCCGGAGGATCCTGCAGGGCCACAACCACCTTGAAGTCCTTGGCTTCCTGGCTGCTGGACGTGGTCTGCGCGGTCGATACTCCGGTGGAACGCAACACGGCGTTTCTTCCGATCTCGGTGACCGTGCCTTTGAACTTCTGCTTGGGAATGGCGTCGATGGTCACCTCCGCCGGCTGTCCCAGTTGCACATTTACGATGTCGGTTTCGTCGACTTTCACCTCGGCGGTAATCACCGACATGTCAGCAATCGTCATCAACGTGCTGCCCGGTGAGTTCTGGATGCCGGGGACGACGGTTTCGCCTTCGCGCACGGGAACGTTGGTGATGACGCCGTCAAACGGCGCCTCATACTGGGTTTTGCTGAGTACGTCGGTCACCCGGCGGAGGTTGGCGGCGTTTTGGCTGATGTGGCCCTGCGCCGAATCCTGGTTGGCCCTGGCCTGCGCGAGTTTGGCCTTAGACATCCCCAACTGCGCAGTGGCCGTATCGAACGCTGCCTTCTTGGTATCGTAATCAGCCTTGGCGATCAATTGAGAGTCGTACAAAGCCTTGTTGCGATCATAATCGAGCTTGGCATGTTCAAACTCGGCCTCGGCCGAATTCAGGTCGGCGGCGGCAGTATTGACGGCGGCCTGTGCGGCAACGGCGTCGGTGCGGGCCGCATGCAGGGCCGAGTCATTGGCAGAAACGTCAGCCGCCGGCTGCACATTATCCAGCATGGCCAGCATCTGCCCCTTCTTGACCCGATCGCCTTCCTTGACATACAAGTGCGTGATCTTGGCGAACGCGTTGGAGCCGATGTTGACCTGCACCTTCGGCTTAATTTCACCCGAGGCGGTCACCACCGACGTCAAGTCTTCTCGAACAACTTTCCCGGTCTGGACCGTCACCACGCCCTTGCGGCTCTGTTCAACGGTAAAGCCGACAATGGCGAGCAATACGATCACGCCTCCGACAATGAGAGCGATCTTCTTCCAGTTCTTCATTGACCCTCGATTGGGAAACCGCTACTCGGGCGCACCTCCGCCCCCCAACGATAGTACGGAGTCAGACGGCCCAAGGTTCCCTTGGAGAGCAGGGACTTTCAACATTTCCCGGCTGTCCGGTAATGGCACACTGGCGCTAAGCACCCCAGGCGGCAGGCGGTTTCCGAAGCTCTCCCAATTGGTTGATTATAGCCGCTAAGTTGGGCACTCTTGATGGCGACCTAGGGGGAAAATTTTGGCTGCTGTTACAGTTTGGGAACATCCGCGACTTTTGTGCTGCAATTCGCCCCCGAATCGCCGAGAGGAGGCGCGCTGGCGTTGGTCACATTGAGTGCGACTTTTGCCGGGAGCAGGGGTTGGTGACACTGGGCGCTTCCCGGTTAATCGAGCCGGGAATCCCCGTCGGCGACCTTGCTTTCGTGCGTGCAAGAACATACAATTTAAACGCCCCAAAACGTTTTTTGAGAGTGTGTTGGTGTACATGAAGTTGCGCAGTTTTCGCCTGTCCTTTTCGTTATTTTTGGCCGCGGCTTTGGCCACCGGTTTAGCTGTGGCCCAAAGCTCGACTCCTTCCACGGGCGATAAGCCCAGTACCTCCCAAGACCAGGCAGCGAAGGGCACGAATGCTTCCGCGCCGGCGCAGTCGGGCAACCAGCAGGTTGATCCGCTGAAGCGTCCTCTGAATGAAAAACAGAAGAAGGCCAACGCCAAGGCTTTAAAGCAGGAGTTAAGTTCCACCTACAAGAAGTGGCTTAACGAAGACGTGCGTTACATCATCACTTCGGAGGAGATGTCCGCCTTCAAACAGCTCTCCAACGACGAGGAGCGTGACCAGTTTATCGAACAGTTCTGGCTGCGCCGCGATCCCACTCCGGACACGCCGGAGAATGAATACAAGGAAGAACACTACCGCCGCATTGCCTATGCCAACGAACATTTTGCGGCGGGGATACCCGGCTGGCGCAGCGACCGCGGACGCATTTACATTGTGTTCGGTCCCCCCGACTCGATTGAGACCCATCCCTCAGGCGGTACCTACACACGTCCCATCGAAGAGGGTGGTGGTGAGACGTCAACGTATCCCTTTGAGGACTGGCGCTACCGCTATATCGAAGGCATCGGACAGGAGATTAACCTGGAATTCGTCGACGCCTGCAGTTGCGGCGAGTTTCGTCTGACCATTGATCCCAACGAGAAAGATGCCTTGTTATATACCCCGAGCGGGGGCCTGACCCAGTATGAACAAATGGGATTGGCCAGCAAGGCTAACCGCGTTACTGCCGGCCCATTTGGCTCCAATGCCGGTCCGCTGCAAGGGATGCAAAACACTAGTGAGTTTGACAAAATCGAGTTGCTGGCCAAGATCAACACCCCGCCCAAGGTCAAGTTCAAGGACCTGGAGGAAGTGGTCAGCCACCGGATCAACGTTAACTTGATGCCGTTTGAAATTCGCACCGACTTTGTGAAGGTGACGAGCGATACGGTGCTGGTCCCGGTGACTTTGCAGGTCAAGAACAAGGACATCACCTTTGTCAGCAAGGACGGCATTCAACGCGGTACGGTGAACATCTTCGGGCGCGTGACCGGCATCACCGGGCGGATCGCACAGACCTTCGAAGACACCGTGCAGGTGGACGTGCCCACGGAACTGCTGGAAAAAACCATGGAGCGTTCGTCGCTGTACTGGAAGGCGATTCCACTGCGCGCGGGACGCTATCGCTTTGACGTGGTGGTCAAAGACGTGAATGGCGACCGGGTAGGGACCTGGAGCCGCGGCGTTCAGGTCCCGGAATTTAGTGAAGACAAACTGGCGTCTTCGTCCATGATCCTGACTGACCACTTGGACAAGGTGGCCGCCAAGAGTGTTGGTTCCGGCAGTTTCGTCATCGGGGAGACCAAGCTGGCTTACCCGCATCTCGACGCGGCCGACGGAAAGCCGGCCAGCTTCAAGCACGATCAGCGCCTGAACCTGTGGATGCAGGTCTATAATCTTCAGGCAGACGCGAAGACCAAAAAGCCTTCCGCCAAGATTGACTACGAAATCGTGAATATGGCCAACAACCAGGCGGTGCTGCAATCCTCCGAGTCCACCGATACCATGGGCAACGTGGGCGACCAGATCACCCTGGAGAAGAGCCTGGCCTTGACCGCCTTTTCGCCGGGCATCTATAAGCTGACGGTGAAAGTTGACGACAACATTTCCAAGCAGCAGATCGCTCCCTCGGTGCGGTTTGCGGTCGAGTAGGGGGATGGAAGCACGGGCCCGCGGACGGGTATATCCGCCCGCAGTATTTGTGATCCCGGGGACCTCTGACAGGAGGTTTAAGTGATGACGCGAATACTGGGATGGTTTGCAGTGGTGGTCGCGCTGTGCGTTACAGCGGCTGGGGCCACTCCCGGCTCGATAACCGGATACGTCAGAAACTCGGCCGGTGTGGCGCAAATGGGCGCAACCGTCGAGCTGCTCGGTACGGCCGGGCAGGGCCAAGTGGTGTACACCGATGCCAAGGGTTTCTTCACCCTGAGTGGGCTGCTGCCGGGCAGCTATGACGTGCGCGTGTCCGCCCCCTCTTTCCTGCCCGCGTTGCGGGAGGACGTGGCGCTGGCCGCCGGCGCCAGCAAGGTCTTGAACATCACCCTGAACACTTTGTTTGAAGCGGTCCGTATGCTCCCCACGCTCAAGCGGGGCAACGAGGAAGACGACAGTTGGAAGTGGACCCTGCGCTCCAACTCCAATCGGCCAATCCTGCGCTTCGACGACGGGTCGCCAGTCATTGTAGAGACCGCCGCAGATGACAAAGGGACGACGGGAAGCCTGGCGTTTCTGGCGGGTGGCTCCAGCCAAGGGTACGGCAGCGCGGCCGACCTGGGAACCGCCTTCAACCTCGAGCATTCCTTGTTTCACACCTCGACCATCGGCCTGGAGGGAAATCTCGGATACGCCACCGGCATTCCGGATGGCGTGGTTCGTGCGTCGTACCGGCGGCCGGGCAATGCAGGTTGGACGCCGACGATTGCTTTGATTGTTCGCCGCTTCGCCACGCCCGATGCGGTGCCGCATCGCGCAGCTCTGGAAGCGGTGGCGATGACCTATTCCGACGGCTTCTCCATTGGCGACCTTCTCGACTTTCAATTTGGCGGTGAGGGGCAGAACATTCAATTTCTGGGCCACGGAGCGACTGCGTTCCGTCCTTCTGCGGTCGCCGATTGGCACCTGACATCCAATACCATCCTCGAATATCGCTACGCCACCAGCGAACCCGACACCCGCGCCAGCAAGGGTTTCGATTCGGCTCCCGCAGACCTCAGCGAAACCGGTCCGCGCGTGACCATGGTGGACGGTGAGCCCCTGCTGGAGAATGCGCATCATCACGAGATTTCGCTGTCGCAACGGGCCGGGGAGAACAAACTCCAGATCGCTTACTTTAGAGATCGCATCAAGGACCCCGCTTTGCTGGGGGTTGGCGATGTGGGTTGGGCCACCGAAGACATTCTGCCGGATATCTATTCCGGGACCTTCAGCTTCAATGGTGGTGCCCTAGAAGCCCAGGGCGTTCGCCTGGTGTTTCAACGGCGGATCTCTGACACCCTTACCGCGACCTGGGATTATGCCTACGGGGGCGTTCTCGAACTGGAGCAACCCAACGTAGGTTGGAATGTTGTGCGCAGCAGTCTTCAACATGGCTGGCGGCACTCGGCTGCCCTCAGGCTGAATGGTTCCTTTCCGCGCTGCAAAACCCGGTGGATCGCGTCCTATCGCTGGACCAGCGGCGACAACACTCTAACTGGGGTCGATGTTTTCAACGCCTCGGCAGGACAGACCGATCCTTTCCTCAATCTTTTCGTGCGCCAGCCGCTGCCCCGTATGCGTTTCATGCCGGGCAACGTGGAAGCGCTGGTGGACCTCCGCAACTTGCTGGCGCAAGGCTACGTGCCGGTCATCGGGCCCGACGGCAAGACCGTGTACCTGATGCAATCGGCCCGCAGCGTCCGCGGCGGGCTGGCCTTTACGTTCTAGGGGTGGTTCCGCAACAACCACAGATCCTTCGACTGCGCGCCCGCCCGACCCGCCAACAACAGCGGGTCGGAATTGCTTGCGGGCGCTTCGCTCAGGATGACATCCTCAAGTTCATGAATAATGCAGGTGAAGCGGCGCACTACCCGAGCGGGCGGATACACGAATCCCGGAACCGCTCCAGGTCTGAACTCTTGGTTCTCACTCGCCCTGGTGATTTAGATCACAGAGTCCTGGGTTGCCGCCAAGGTATGTTAGCTACTCCCCGAGGTCGCAGTGAGGGCCATCTTGGGTAGGGGGATTTCCTGTTTGTCATCCAACCGAGGCGGTTTCGGCTACCGTTTGACTGCTCCTGCTCAACCGCTGGAGAGACACGAATTCCTCGCTCTCGAGCCGCGGGCTGGTGAGGTGATAGTAGAGGTTGCCGGCTGCGGCGTCTGCCATACCGATGTCGGCTTCGCTTTCGACGGTGTACCCACCCGCGCCCCGCTGCCGCTGACTCTCGGACACGAAATCTCGGGTCGCGTTGTACTAGCGGGCGAGGGCGCAACGCAATGGGAAGGCCGCAGCGTGATCGTTCCTGCTGTGATCTCCTGCGGGAACTGTGCTCCCTGCCGAGCCGGCCAGCCGACGATTTGCCGGCAGCAGTTCATGCCCGGCAACGACGGTGACGGAGGGTTTGCGACGCACGTTCGCATTCCCGCCCGCGGGCTTTGTCCGGTTCCTGAAAAGCTGCCGCCAGGCATTACACTTGATCTCCTGTCCGTGGTCGCCGACGCCGTCACCACGCCCTACGAGGCGATTTGCCGGTCTGGCTTAGGAGCGGAGGACGTGGCTGTATTTGTGGGCGTGGGAGGAGTCGGCGGATTCGGCGTGCAGATCGCAGCTGCCATGGGCGCCGCAGTTGTAGCCATTGACGTTGACCAAGCCAGGCTTGATTTGGCGGCCCAGCATGGCGCTTCGCTGACGTTGGACGCGACCTCGGCGAACGAGAAAGAACTGAAATCCGCGGTGCGCTCGTTTGTCAAACAATCCGGGCGCAAGGGCATCGGGCTGAAAATTTTCGAGACCAGCGGCACCCCGGCAGGCCAAACCATCGCGTTCGGACTGCTCGATTATGGCGGTTACCTGGCGGTAGTCGGGTTCACACCCAAGAAGGTGGAGCTGCGGCTCTCCAATCTGATGGCGTTCGATGCCACCGCGCGCGGCAATTGGGGTTGCCCGCCGGACCAGTATCCAGCTGCGCTGGCGCTGGCACTGCAAGGCAAAGTGGTCCTGGGGCCTTATGTGGAGCGGTATCCGCTGGACGAGGCTCCCGCTTTGTTGCAGGCGGTGGCCCGCCATGAAATTCGCAAACGTGTGATTCTGGTCCCGGAGCACCCCGGCCCGCAGTAGCAGCAAAGGAGACATAGTCGTGATTGATCACAATCTAGTGGAGTCGTTTCCCACACGTTCCATCCTGGTAGAGCAGCGGGCGGTGAAGGAGCGGTCGGGCGCAGCGGCTGAAGGACTGCACAACCTCTGGATCACACTGAACAATCCCTCCGAACTCAACAGCTATACCACCGACATGCTGAAGGAGATCATTCTGGCGCTGCGCGCCGCCAGCAACGACCGGGCGGCGGTGGCGGTAGTTCTGACCGGCGCCGGATCACGCGCTTTCTGCACTGGGGGAAACACCCGGGAGTACGCCGAGGTTTACGCTGGCCATCCCGGGGAGTACCGCCAATACATGCGGCTGTTCAACGACCTGGTGACGGCCGCCCTGCAATGCGACAAGCCGGTGATTTGCCGGGTGAATGGGATGCGTGTCGGCGGAGGTCAGGAGTTGGGCATGGCGTGCGATTTTTCTGTGGCCAGCGACCTCGCCTTGTTCAGCCAGGCCGGCCCGCGGCACGGATCGGCGCCCGATGGCGGATCCACGGATTTTCTGCCTTTATTTGTTGGGATGGAGCGTGCCATGGTCAGCGGCACTTTGTGTCAGCCCTGGAGTGCCCACCGCTTCTACTGGCTTGGAGGCCTGGCCCAGATTGTCCCAGCGCTCAAGGTGGACGGGCAGTGGATGGCGAATCCGCTGGTTGTTACCGATCGCGTGATTGATGAATACGGCCGGCTGTTGATCGGCGAAGCGAAAACCGGAGAGCAACGCGAACAAGGCAAGAAGCTGCTGGCCAAAGGTTCCGTAGATCTGACGCTTCTGGATGAAGCCGTAGATGCGTTATGCACCCAACTGCTGTACACCATGCCTGATTGCCTCATCAAGACCATTGAGAGCCTGCGCAAACACAAGCTGGAACACTGGGACCGCAACCGCGAGACCAATCGCGCCTGGCTGTCGTTGAACATGATGACCGAGGCGCGCGCCGGCTTCCGCGCCTTCCATTACGGCAGCAAGGAACAGCGTGAGGTGGATTTCGTGCTGCTGCGGCGGCGGCTCGCCGAAGGGGTGCCGTGGAGCGAGGAACTGATTCAGGAGATCGCGCCCTGGACGGCCCAAGCTGTGGGCGCGAGTAAACAAGGATGAGCGCCGCCATCAAAGCGAGGCTGGCGTGAACCCGGAACTCGCCAACCTGGTCCAGCGCGCGCAGGAGCTAAACGACGACTTCGAGCTGACTGCGGTCCGCACCTGGAAGGAAGCCGAGGCCGGGCGCAAAGCCATCGGACACATGCCCATCTATGTTCCGCGCGAGTTGATCCATGCCGCCGGGATGTTGCCGGTCGGCATTGTGGGCGCAGGCGAGCGATTGGAGATCATTCGCGGCGATGCCTACTTCCAGAGCTACATCTGCCACATCCCGCGCAGTACCATCGAACTCGCGCTCTCCCACCGGCTCGACGTGCTGGATGGCATGTTGTTTCCCTCCATCTGCGATGTGATCCGCAACCTGTCGGGCATGTGGACCATGCTGTTTCCGGAACGCTACGTCCGCTACGTGGATTTGCCGCAAAATTTTGAGTCCGGGACAGGCGGTGTTTACTGGCGTCGTGAACTGGAGACACTGCGCGAGGACTTTGCCCGTCTGAGCGGCCGCCCGATCGAAGA
>PLBW01000029.1 GCA_003135475.1 Acidobacteriaceae bacterium | reverse complement strand
ACCAACAACATGGCCATCGTGCCCACTAACAACGGAAAGGTCGATGCCTATGCGAATGGGCTCACGCAATTGATCCTCGACATCTCCAGCTACTTCGCGCCATGAAGATGCAATAGAGGAGAGCCAGACCCGCGCAAGCCAACTCGACAAATCACCTTTATACATTAAAGGCTTAAGCGCGGGAATTAGTGTAACTTGGGGTATTCTGCTTTGGCGTGCTTGTAGATAGGGATGTCGGGATCGGCGTCTTTCCGGAGGGTGAGGAAATCCTGGCTAAGAGTTCGATTCTTCACTTGGCGAGAACAGGGCATCGCATGAATTGGCTGCTTGTCGTCAAGAAAAAAGCACTTCCGGGAGGCCGATCACTAATCGTGGATCTGCGGTCTGCCAACATGAAGTTGGCCCGAAACCGGCTTGTGGGAAGTGACGAACGGGGATTCTGCGCGGTTGGTCGGCCACTCTTCCCCAATCAAGTTACTTCAGGTTTGCCCGTGCCCCGCCCAGAGGGGCCGCGTAAACAGCACTTCTCTCCACCGGGCGAGAACTGCGGAGCCCTCCTCCTTCGCTACTGAGCCGAACGGTGGGTAGTATTACCCGGCATGCGGCCCGGATGGTGCAAGAGCGCGCAAATTGCGCCCTTTTGCGCTCTGAACAACTTGCGCCGTGGCCCAGGAAGCCCCTTATCTGAGATCACCTGCGTCCATCTGCACGGGGCTTCCCACTGTCCGTGAAAATGTCCGTGAAGTGCTGCCAAAGCCAGCCAAAAAGGGGCAGCGCCGCTGCAGCGTTCCCTATTGTTTCGTTGGGGTTGGTTGGTTGGCGTTGTTGGGTGTAGCGCATGAAATTCGGCTACGAACCAGAAGGCCGGGAGTTCGAATCTCTCAGGGCGCGCCATTTATTTCGTGCCTGCCGTTTGGGTTAGCAGGCGTCCGCCGTTTTTCTCTTCACGACGCGCTACTTTGAAACTGTCCGCTTGGCCGCGATGTCGCGCTTCAGTGCCTGCGCGGTCGGGTCGGCGGGTTGCAAGGCCAGGGCATGGTCCACCTCACTGGCGGCAGCCTCCAACTGGCTCTGTTTCAGGTCAAGGCGGGCCAGCACCAGCCAGGCGTCAACGTTGGGCTGCAAACGCACCGAAGTTTGCGCTTCCGTCCGCGCACTCGCGAGGTCGCCCTTCTTCTCCAGCAGAATTGCCAACTGCGCGTGCGCCGCGGCATTGTTAAGGTCGGAGCTGATCGCAGCGCGGAATTCGCCTTCTGCCTGGGTTGCCAGGTTCTGCGCCAGCAACTCCTTGCCACGTTCTACCTGATAGGCCGCGCGAGTGCGACCATCGGTCTTGGCCAGCCGCGCCTCGGCCAGCTTGTCGATCTCCAACTCGATTTGCCGATAAGACGCTTCGTCATAGTTGCGCTTGATACGCTCCATGGGAATGCGAGGCTGGTTTGACGGCAGTAAAGCGTTGCCGGACGCCGCAGCCGCATTCGGGTTCACGGGCGGAGGCGGCGTGCCACCGCGGCTGATCAAATCAAGCAGGGACTTGGCTTCTCCATCGCTTGGGCTCCGTTGTAACTGTTCGCGCAATTGGCGCGCGGCCCCGGAGCTATCCCCGTTCTTGAAGAGAGCCACTGCTAGGTTAAAGCGGTAGTCCGGATCGTTCGGGTCGGCACTGACCGCCTTGGAGAAGTACTCCACCGCCGCTGCGCGCCGGCCTCGCCGGGCCTCCACAACCCCCAGATTGTTGTAGACCTCGGTGAGCGGCAGCCGAGTGGCGAGATAGTTGAATGCGGTGAACGCCTTCTCGAAACTTCCGCGATAGAACTCCGACATACCCAGCAGAAAGTTGGCCTCGCCGGCGACCGGGTCATCCTTCGGTATGCGACTGAACCAGGCGGCTGCCGATTCGTATTCGTGAGCACCGTAATACGTTTTGCCCAACTGCAGCATGGCCAGAGTGTAATTAGGATTGAGCTTTACAGCATCCCGCAGGTGGCGAAGCTTCTGCTGCTGACCGGTGGCCAGGATTCCGCGAATATAGCTCTCGAATGCATCGAGGCGGATAGGCCGAGAGGCTTTCAGGAATTGATCGCGGGTGATTGCGGGAGGCGGAGCCATTTGCTGCAGCAGCTCCCATGCCAATGCCGTCTGCAAATCGATCAGGCTGGCCAAGGCGCCGCTGCTGTGTACCTCCGGGTAAAGGTGCAGCTTCTTCATGTCGAGAAGCTGCGCATTGGCCTTGAAGGTCTGGCCATCGAGACTGTAGTTGCCGAGCACGACGTAGTCGGCGTCCATCTGTTCAGCAACCCGATAGACCGTCGCCCGCGAGGGCCGAACGGTCAGCGGAATGCCGGCATGATCGAAGGCGTAGCTGCGATCATCGCGGCTAATGACGTACAGGCCGGGCGACTCCATGCGCTGCGACAGGACTTCGGGAAAAGCCTCAGCGATCCACTCCAGTCCCGGAGCGGTGGTTTGATTTTCAAATGGCATGACCATCACGGTGCGGGTTCCGGCAAGCGTCTGGCCCACGCTCAGATGGCAAAGCAGGCAGAGCGTGGCCAATAGAAGAAGGCCACGGTAAGTGAAACGAATGAGAGAGAGTCGCAAAGCTTGTTGATTATAAATGCTGCAACCGCCGCTATTTCGATACGGCCGCAAACAGGTCCGACTTCAGCAGCGCCGAGAAGCGTTGATCGTCGGTCTTAAAGTGCATTTGCAACATATCGTGGGAGTTGTCCACGGTGGTGTTGTCCAGCGCCAGCTTCTCGGTCGGAGTGGCGGACATCTTGCGATACAACACTCCCGCCTTCAGCAGCGTGGCCATGGTGGCTGCGGTCATGGTGTCAGAAGTCTTGACATTCAGGTCGAATGTTACCCCATTGGTGAAGTTCATGGCGTAATCCGACGCCAGCAGCCGCTTCCTTACCACGTCGTAATCACCCAGCGAAGCCGCCTGCCCCAGCGCTGACCTCATCATGTTCTGCGTCCCCGCCTGATCGAGCACGCTCCAAATCGCCGAACTGTCCACGCTGGTGATCAGATCGTCAATCGTGTTGTTGGATTCCAGAGACTCGGCACTGTTGTCGCGCACGTCGATTGCGCCTTTGATGGAAGCACCTTCGCCGAACAAGATGGTGCTGGGATCGAGGAACACCAGATGCATGCCCGTGCCCATCGGGTAGATGTAGGAAAGCAGATACTTCTCCGGCTTGATTTTCTGCAGGCGCATCTTTTGCAGAAATTCCTTCTGCTTGAAGGGACCCTGGGCAATGCCGATGCTGTGCAGACCGCCTTTGGCCGACCGATAGCTAACGAAGGTGAGTTGCTCCATGTCCTTGTCAGGATCAATGCCGGCGCCCTTCAGAGCAGTCTCGAATTGCTTCAGGTTGTCGGGCAGGACGCGGTCCTGGAGGGCGCGCGCCGATGGCGAATCCCGCAGTGCGCGGTAATCGATCGAGATGATCTGCTGGACCGCCGATGGAACCACGGTGCGGGCATTGCTGCTCAGAGGCGCCGCGAATGCGGGCAGGCAGAAAACGGCGCTCAGAAAAAGGCCTGTGAGGAACTGCTTCATGCTCATAATTCTACTCGACAATCTCTGAAGAGATGCGGGATTGTTGGCGCCCGTTGCTTTTGGGGCTGTTCCGCATCACTAGATTGGACGCGCGAAAGCGCCAAAGATCACTGCCGCAATGCCGCCACTCGGTGCCGCACATCCGCGACAAAAGCCTCATCCTTGATGTCCCCAAGGTTGATCTCCACGTTCGCCAACGCGCCCTCGGCGGCAGCTCGGGCCAAGCTCATACCCACAGCCAGATCTGAGGCCATCTTCGGATTGGTGATCGGCCGCAGCGATTCAATAATCTGCCGCACTTCCCTTGCCCGTTCGGCAACCACCAGCGGAACCAGCGTCGCCTTTTTGGTTGCCGCTTCGACCTCGGCCTTCGCCTCGGGATGCTCTTTCGCCTTCTTGAATGCCGCCATCACCTGGTTGAAGGATTCGGCATCAGCGTCAATGGAGGCCTTGAACTGTTCACGCAGCTCGGCCAGCCGCGCCAAGGCATCGCTTAACTGGCGCTCGTACTGGGCATAAGCCTTCTTGCCGCGCGACATTCCAGCGACCATGCTGCCCAGCGCGGCAGCCATCCCTGCAGTCGCAGCCGCTGCGCAACCGCCTCCGGGCGCAGCTGTCGGCGCCGCAAGTTGCTCAATGAACGGCTCGACCCCGGAGCGAATTCCGCCGACCGCTATCTTCCCGCTCATCACCGCAGCCAGGCGGTTCTCCAGGATCAGCGACGAGTCGAAGTTCTCGATTTGCAGAAACCACTCCGCCGCATCTTCCAGCGCTTTCCTGGGTATCAAGCCGACGATCTCGCTTGACACCGGCACGACTCCATAGCGCTCCGCCTCGCGCTTCACATACTCGAATACGCGCGCGATCGGCGTCTGGTCGGTGTCGGTCAGGTTCATGGAAACCTGTGCCAGCCCGCGCACGGGCACGCCCATTCCCTTCACGTAGCGCAGGCCACCATTGGAAAAGCGCACAGTCTTAGCAATCTTCTTTGCGATCTCGACGTCGGGAGTATTGAGATAGACGTTGTAAGCAACTAGAAATTTGCGCGCACCAACAATGGTTGCTCCCGCCGTCGGATGCAGCTCGGCCTTGCCAAAGTCTGGCTTTCGCGCGGGATTTGTTTTCAGCTCCTCTCGAATGCCTTCGAATTGTCCGCGGCGCACGTTCTCCAGGTTCTGACGCTCGGGCGTTTGCGCGGCAGCTTCGTACAGGTAAACCGGCACGCGATAACGCTTCCATATTTCTTCGCCAACCCGCCGGGCAATGGCCACACAGTCTTCCAGCGTCACGCCTTCGATCGGAATGAACGGAATCACGTCGGCAGCGCCCAGGCGGGGATGCGCTCCGGTGTGCTTGGTCAGGTCAATGAGCTCGGCGGCCTTGCCGACCCCACGGATCGCGGCCTCCGCCACGTTCACCGGATCGCCGACCAGCGTAATGACGCAGCGGTTGTGGTCGGCGTCCATCTCGCGGTCGAGCAGATACACGCCATTCATCTTCATGGCTTCGAGGATGGCGTCGACTCTGGACTTGTCGCGCCCTTCAGAAAAGTTGGGTACACATTCTACGAGTGCGGGCATAACAGATGAGGATAATGCAAGCCATTAGCTGTTACCTAATCTCTCATGCATCAGCGGTTCCGTGGGCTGGATTGTGGCTTGAGTTTTTGGGCCACCATTCCGTAAATCTTTGGAATGATGGCGGGGTCGACGGGACTCGAACCCGCGGCCTCTGCCGTGACACGATACCCCGCCCGTGATTCAGGAGACAGCAGGAGTGAGCGGAAAATTGCGACTTAAGCGAGTGTTTACACTGGCTTCCGCTATCCGTGTGCTAATCCTGCTTACGTCTGACCGCTGCCTGTAAATCCTGCGTAAGCATCCGAGAATGGACTCGTTTTGCGGGGAATTTGTGGGGCGGACCGTCGGGGAGCATAATGGGGGCAATTAGATGACGATAACAATTCCAGAAGCGGTGCCGGCACGCAATTGCCCTTCTGGGAAGCGAATGCGTTCATGATTCATTTCGACATCGGGAAGGCGGTCCATCCTAAGGCGTTCCTGTACGTTAGCGCCCTCATGCCGGGCCTATTCTTCGAAATCTCGATCTTGCTTAACAGCACGCATCAGTTTCGGGACCTCGCTCACCGGGCTCAGGTTGGCTACTACACATCCCTCTTCATCGCGCTTTTCTTGGCATTTGTTATTGGTAATGCCTTCATGCTTTTTGTGAGAGTGATCCAAGAAGTCGTAAAGCGGATTCAGTGGAACATATTTCGGGCTGGGAGACTGATAGCACGCCCCCTGATAGACCCGATCGGTAAAATCTCAATGTCGGCGCGTCTGTCTCCCGCGATTCAACGGTGGTTGGCCGGTAGGCAGCGCGCTCTATTGCTTGCGGTAACGCCGAGTGTGTCGGCCGAAGATCTCGCTCTTCAACACGCTTGCTCCACACTGCTGAAGGAGGTCTATGGAATCGAGTTGCGCCCCGTTGATGACACGTGGTGGCCCTATGTTGTTATCGTCAGCGAACCCCCGTTCGTATCCGTAAGAGGACCTCTCGGGGTGCTAGCGTCCGAAGCTACGGGCTGGAGCGGCATCGTTGCGTCTCAAATAGTTCCGGCTCTTCGAAACCGCTATTATTTGGGGCTATCAGTGTTCCTCGTGGGATACGGTCTGCTTGTCGATTGGAGGCTGGCAAGAGACTGGAACAACAAGAGCAGGAATTCCTACATGCGATTGCGTTGCGTCCTGAAGGAACTCAAGAAACAAAGAATGACTCCCGCCAATGCAACCCCTAATGGGGAGGCCGCCGAGTCCGAGTAGCAGGTATTGGCGCGCAGATCTTCGCGGTTTGGTTTGCATTGATGAATTTCGCGTCTGGCACGTTCAACCTGCTACCGATAGCAAACCCAGACGGAGCGCGAGCGCTGGCGATTGTTGGCGTCGACAGAAGGTTTATTGCGGGTTTGTGGGGAATTTTGTGGGGTACAGCTAAACGGCGGCTCTTACTTGTCTATAAGCCATTCAAAAGAATGGCGGGGTCGACGGGACTCGAACCCGCGGCCTCTGCCGTGACA
>PLBW01000194.1 GCA_003135475.1 Acidobacteriaceae bacterium | reverse complement strand
GCGCCTTCCTGCGTAATCTCGCGGACCTTCCCGCGCACTTCCACGAAGCGGTACGGATTCTCGGGATCAATCACGGCGACGGATACACGGGGATCGCGTTTGATGTTCCGGTCTTTCAAGCGGCCCACGGCGGAGTTCACCCAGACTTCGCCGTTCTGGTAGTCAACCCATACAGGATTGGTTTGCGGACTTCCGTCGAGCATGAGGGTGCTCAAGCTGCCGAACGCTTTTTTCTTGAACAGGTCGAGATAATTTTCGGGAATCGAAGCGGACATGACGATCTCCTTCTTTTTCTGGGCGCGATATCAAGTACGAGCCATCAACGATGCGATACCGCAACTATTGTATGAGGTGCAAGAAGGATTGCAAGCGGCGATGGGCCCCGTCGCCACCGCTGAGCGGGCAAGACAAAAGCCCCGGTCTTAAGCCGGGGCTTTCTTATGCCTCTAGTTTATCGACCCGCGAGAGAAGGTGCTCAGCACCGGGCCGGCAGGGTCCGGCGGGAAGGCACTGTTTGGAAGGAGCACAAATTTCTGCGGAGTGACGGTGTAGATGACGCCGGCCGGGTTTCCGTTCAAGGACAGCTCGGCCCGCCCGGTCCCGTCAAGCTGGTAGGTGCCCGCAAACTGGCTCGAGCCGGGGCCACTGGGACCACTGGTACTTTCGGACAGGTTGATATTGCCGTTCCCGTCCGCAAACCCCCAGCTCACAGCATTCGTGTCCGAGGAAAGCGCCGGAGCGACCGTACCTCCCAGGTACGTCCCCAGGATCGACTGGTTGGTAAAGGGTGAGCCCGCTTGGGCATCCAGGATTCCCGAGGTAACCAGGCTGTCTGTACCCACCACAAAGGCCTGGTTCCGGTCGGTGAGGTAGAACACCGGCGGATTGGCTCCGAAGCTCGACGACAGAGTCACCCGCCCATTCGCCGCCACAGTGTAAGTTCCGGAGTTGTGCAACTGGGTCAGGTTGCCGCCGTCATTCTGGTCGAGGCTAACGCTCCCATTGCCTTGGCCATCGGTCGTCAGCAATCCTGCCTCGGCCTCCGAAACAGGATTTCCCCCGACGACGTCACCTCCGGTGACTTCGACTACGCCCACGCCGTTCAGGGACGAGTCGCTAAACGCAGAGGAATGTTGCTGTGCTATCGACCAGACAGTCAAGTTGGCTGGGCTGCCGATCGTATCGGTTGCGACCATCAGGATCTGCACCGAGGAACCGACGTAGAAAGCATAGTGAGTGAGATTTCCATTGATGGTAAGCGTTGCCGTCCCACGGCCCGTCTGGGTGTTCACCGCGCTAAAGGTGCCGGTAAAGGTGGTGCTCGCGGGAACGCCGTTGTCATCCACGTCCCCTGCGCCGTTCGACATATTGCCGCTGCTGTCCATTACGTAGGCGCCTGCTCCGGCAAAGCGCTTGAGCGAGGGGTCAACCCCGAAATAGCCAAGCGCATAGTTGCCATGAAGAGCGGCAAGATTGAAGTTGAGGGAATTCTGTACCACGATGACGCCGGAGCCGTACGAAAGCGGATTGGCCGGATCTCGCTGGATCAGATTTCCGTTGCGGGCCGTGCCCGTAATCCCCTTGTTGGAAATCGCTACCGAGAAGACCAAGGTCCCCTGGGAAGTAAGCAACGTCATCGTGCCCAGTCCATTCGCCTGAATGGAATACGTCCCAGTCACAGAGAGTTGCTGCTGCGGGCCTCCGCTCGCGCTGTTTATGTCAAGCACGCCGCTGGTGATGTTGCCATTACCGAGGGAAATGAAACTTCCGGCCATAAAAACCGGACTTCCATTGTTGTAGCCATTAAACGAGAAGGCGTAAGGGCCACTGAGGGAGCCAGCGCTGGCTTCCGCGTTGATCGTGATCCCAAGAGGAGCAGTGGCAAACACCGGCGGCAACGATGAGTCTTGCACCTGTACGGTGAAATTGGAAGCTCCCGCAACCGTCGGCGTCCCCGAAATCAGGCCGCTGGCGCCGTCCAAGCTCAAGCCGATCGGCAACGTACCCGAACCTGGCACGACGCTCCAAGCATAGGGCAGGGTTCCGCCGCTGGCGCCTAAGGTAGCGCTGTAGGGCACGTTTACGGTTCCCGCGGGCAACTGGGTCGTGGTGATCTCCAGGGATCCAGACTGGATGGTGATGCTCAGCATTTTACTGGCCGCGTTCGCCAGGGTGTCGGCCACCTGCACCGTGACGCTGAAGACCCCGCCTGCGATCGGCGTTCCAGAGATCACGCCAGCCGAGCTTAATCCCAGTCCCGGCGGCAAACTGCCACCGATAACGCTCCAGTTATAGGGTGGCTCTCCGCCGGTCGCCACCAGTGTAGTGGGGGTATAGGGTGTATAGATTGTCCCTCCCGGCAACGACGTCGTCGTAATGCTCAAAGGCGGGAGCGGTGCGAAGTAGCCGGAAATGTCCAGGACCAGGTGCGTGCTACTGGAGGCATACGCATTGATCTTTCCGTAATCCGAGCCCAAATCGGTGGGCACAATCGCCATGTTGTTGGTGATGAATCCGTCGGGGGCATTCAGCGTCGAGGCCAAGGGTTGCTGTACGCCGTCAGGCCATAGCGTGAGGTATCCCAGTGCTTCTTGCGGTACGACCGTTGCGTTCAACGCATAGGCCAGCGCCTGGGAGGATGGATGGCAGGGACTATTCTCCACATCCACCGGAGGAGCCAGCGTCCCACTGAACGGCGGCCCACCCCCGCTCCGAGTGTCGAACACCCGGCAGGGGATCACGGCATAAAGTGCCAGCCCGCCCGTTGCCGGCGGCGCGAAGTAGCCGTCAATATCAATGACCAGGTTCGTGTCGTTCAATGGGAAAACGGAAATCTCTCCGCCCGCACCCGCCGGAACGATTGCCGCATTGGCCACGATCGTTCCGGTTTGGTCGTTCAGAGTAGAAACGGTCGGCTGCGAACCGCCCTTCGGCCACACCGTCAGGTATCCCAGCGGGCCGGGTGGCACCGCGGTCAAGTTTAGCGAGTAAGCCTGGGCGGTGGCCGGCACCACGCATCCAGGAATGTCGAGGATGGGAAAATCCTGGGTGGTTCCACCCGGAATGGGGCCGCTGCCACCGTTCTGCGGCCGTGTGTCCGCCACCCGACAAGGTGTCAATGGATAAAACGCCAGCGCACTGTCGATGGCGGGCACGAAATAGCCGTCGATATCCAACACGACATCCGTGGTGTTGGTGACGTACACGCTGACCGCTCCGCCGATGCCCGCCCCTATAATGGCCGCATTGGCTTTGACCCGGCCATCCACCGAGTTCAAGGTCGAAACCACGGGCTGCGTCTCTCCGGTGGGCCATATCGTCAGATACCCCAGAGGTCCTTGCGGAACCACCGTTACGTTGAGCGAATAGGCCACCGCTGTAGCAGGAATATCGCAGCCAGATATTCCCGTCAGGATGAAACTTTGGGAGGTCAGGCCCAGAATCGGGCCGTTGCCACCGTGCTGCGGCCGGGTATCAACCAGACGGCACGGGGACACGGGCACTAACTGCAAGGCCGTTTGCGCCTGGGCAAGGCTGGATACTGCCATGAATAAGAGCGCAAAAGCTGACAAGAGGACATAGCGGGTGGTTTGCATGTGTTTACTCCAAAAACCGTGATCTTTCGAGCTGGCCGCGCCAGGCGTGACCGCCAAAGTCGAATCCAGAAATGGCGCCTTAGTGGTTCTCGCTGGCCCTGATCCGGGCTGCGTTTATGAAGTAGCGTGCCGATGAAGATACTCCCCGGCGCACCAGGACGCAATAGTAGATATCAACTTTGTAGATGCTCCAAGATAAT
>PLBW01000151.1 GCA_003135475.1 Acidobacteriaceae bacterium | reverse complement strand
AGAGTCACGATAAACAGCGCCAGCCCGATCTCCACCAGCGCGCTCAGGTACAAATCGCCGGTGGCCTCGGTGAATTCGTTGGCAATGACGCTGGCCATGGTATAGCCCGGCGCGAACAGCGACTTCGCGATCTCAGGACGGTTGCCGATCACCATGGTAACGGCCATGGTTTCGCCCAGCGCGCGCCCCAGCCCGAGGATGACGCCGCCCACGATACCGATGCGCGCATTACGGAGAACGCCCATGCGGATCATTTCCCAGCGGGTGGCGCCCAGAGCCAGCACAGCTTCACGCTGGTTCTGCGGGACTGCGGTCATCACCTCGCGCGTAATCGAAGCAATCACCGGCACTACCATGATCGCCATGATGATGCCGGCCGCCAGCATACCCAAACCGTACATCGGGCCGGTGAACAGTCCCGTCCAGCCCAGCGTCCGCGCCAGGAAAGGCTCGACATATTCGCGCAGCAGCGGCGCCAGCACAAAGATTCCCCACAAGCCATAGATCACGCTGGGAATGGCCGCCAGCAATTCCACCAGAAACGAGATGATGGCGCGCAGCCGCTGCGGGCACATCTCGGTGACNNTAGAAGAAGCCGATCCCGAATTGGTGAAGCGACAAGCGCGACTTGTCGATCAACTCCCACGCCACCAGCACCACAATCGCAAACACGGAAATTGCGCTGAGCAGAATAATCACGGCAAACACCGTGTCAGGAATGCGGCTGGCGCGCGGATGGCTGGTGCGAATCTTCTGCAGGACGGTAGAGGCTGCCGTCCTCCGCTCCTTACTCACCTGCGCCATGGACGGAATCGCGGTCGCAGGCTTCTGGAGCTTTCCCAGCGGTTCGGTCGGATTCATCGGGTCCACGCTATCAGACATTTGTTACAGGAGCGTTACAGGGCCACGCTTGCGAGAACGCCAACTCCCGCGGGAAGCTGGGGGAGTTGGCGCATTGCTATCAGGTAGATGAAGCGCTCAAGGCTTGACCTGTTTGGTGATGGCGGCCTTTTCCATCTCCACCACCTGCGAAGGCAGGGGAGCGTAAGACAGCGCCTGAGTCATGGTCTGGCCCTTGTCCAGCATCCAGAAGAGATAGTCCTTCAGGATCTTCCCCTTGTTGGCATCCGTGGGACTGGTCGGAACCAGCAGCCAGGTGAAACTGGCAATAGGATAAGCATCCTTGCCGGGAGGATTTGTGATCGACACCCGGAAGTCGGCCGGCATCTTCACTCCCACCGCAGCCGCCGTGGTCGAGTCCAGGCTGGCCTTGATGAAATTCTTCGAGGAGTTCTGCACACTGCCGTACGGAATCTTGTTCTGCAGCGCGTAAATCAGCTCGATATAGCCGATGGAGCCGGGCAACTGGCGTATGGAACCGGCCACGCCTTCATTTCCTTTGCCGCCGATTCCTACCGGCCATTTCACCGAGGTGCCTTTGCCGACGGTGTTCTTCCAATCGGGACTAACTTTCGAAAGGTAATCGGTGAAGATGTACGTCGTACCGCTGCCATCGGAGCGGTGCGCAACCGTGATGCTCTGGTCGGGAAAATTCACCCCTGGATTCGCCCCCGTGATTGCCTTGTCATTCCACTTGGTAATCTTGCCCAGGAAGATTCCGGCCAGGGCGTCGGGAGTAAACTTCACCTCGCCACTGACTCCGGGGATGTTGTAGGCAGGCACGACCGAACCGAGAACGGTCGGAACGTGCAGCACCTTGACCTTGGATTCCGCGATCTGCTGATCGGTCATGGGGCCGTCGCTGGCGCCGAAGTCCACGGTTCCCGCCTGCACCTGACGGATGCCGCCGCCGCTGCCAATCGACTGGTAATTGATCTCGATGTCCGAATGTTGGTTGTGATACTCGTTAAACCATTTGGAATAGATGGGGTAGGGAAAGGTGGCGCCAGCCCCGTTAAGCCTGGTCTGCGCAAAGGCGCAGCTCACCAGTACAGCGATGCAGAGGAGCACCCTGAAAGAGCGAATCACGTAGTTTCCTCCTGAGATTGGCCAGAGATGAGTACCTAGTTGGTTTTACCTTCGGATTGTTACAACTCCGTTACACGAGGATAAATTTCGCGTGAAGAGAGGCACCTGCAGGACGAGACGAGCTTTCCACACAGTTGAAATCCGTCCGGGACGGCAAGCTGTTACTTCGCGCTCTTCTGCCGTCGCTTCAGGTCTTCGATGAACATCTGCTCCATGGGCTTGTCGTAGGTGCGCAACACGTGGCGGACGCTGTGTCCGCTCACCAGATGGCAAACTTCCTCAGCCAGATTCTTGGCATGGTCGCCGGCGCGCTCCAGCGACTGCGTCATGAACAGCACGTGGAAACTCTCCTGGCGGGGAGCGCCATCGTGGTTTTCAATGTGCCGAAGAAAAACCAGGTTGCGCAGGCGATCGAGTTCTGCGTCGGAACGCAGCACCGCCAGCGCGCGATTGAGATCGCGTTCCCGGAAAGCATCGTGCACATCGCCCAGCATTTTCTCCAGTCGAGACGCCATTACGGTGAGATCGCGGATGTCCTGCAGTTCGATGCGGCTACCCACTGCGGCGGCGCGATTGCTACAGTTCAGCAGCAGATCGCCGATGCGCTCCAGGTCAATGATGAACTTGAGGCAGGCCAGCAGTTCGCGGGCATGTTCCTCGTCCACCTTGGTGATGATCGAAGTCACGCCCTGATCGATGAGGCGATCGAGCGTGTCGAGTTCCTTCTCGCGCTCCCGGACCCCGTCCGACAGAGACGGTACGCCGGTGGCGATTCCCTCGGCGACAATGCCGGCGGCAATGCGGGCCACCCGACAAGCCTGCAGGGTCTGCTCCCGCAACTCTGTGCAGATCGTATCCGGGCTGGGCGAGACCAATTCTGGCGAACTCATGATGGGATGTCTCAATGCTATACCCGACCCGACACGTCCGCGCTGACCCGGCACCAGCCGTCAGCGGGTGAATGTGCGAGTTATGGAGTGAAGAATAAGTAGAGATTGTGAATTCTTGATGAAAGCTCCATGAAGCTTGAATTCACAGGCCGGCGTCTTTGAACGGGTAGTGCGGGCCTTCAGCAGGATTATTCATGAACTTGAGGATGTCATCCTGAGCGGAGCGCCCGCAAAGACTTTCCGGCCCGCTGGTTTTGCGGGTCGGGCGGGCGCGCAGTCGAAGGATCTGCGGTTGTTTCTGGCAGCGCAACGACGCCAGCGAACCGCAGGTCCCTCGACTCGGGCCGCGCCGCGCACCCAGCCAAACCCAGGCTGGATGCGCGGCGCGCCCCTCCCTCGGGATGACAATATTGTTCTTGTTACTCATGAATAATCCAGGTAAAGCGCCGCTCTACCCTCGCTCGCGGGATACAAATACTTTGCTATCGCTCTAGACATTGACCGGCGCAGGCTGACGAGGCAAGGTGAAGTAGAAGGTGGAACCGTGATTCAGTTCACTCTCCACATGAATCGTTCCGGAGTGGGCGCGCACAACATGTTTGGCGATGGCCAAGCCCAGGCCGGTGCCTCCCGATTCGTGCGAACGCGCTTTGTCCACCCGGTAGAAGCGCTCAAACAGCCGCGGCAGATGTTCGCTGGAGATGCCGGAGCCGAAATCGCGAACGTAGAATTGCACGCCGTCCTCGGCCTCACACGCCCCCACCAGGACCTTCCCGCCCCCGTCACCGTACTTCAGCGCATTGTCAATCAGGTTAGAAAGCACCTGATGAATAGCATCGGGATCGACCGCGACGGCGGAAGTTGCCGTGTTCATCACCGACAGTTCGATGCCACGGCTGGCGGCCCGGTCTTTAAAGGTCTGCACTGCATCTTCCAGCAATTCGCGCGGCGTGGCCGGTTGGAAATTGAAGTTCTGCTCGCCGGACTCGACCCGCGCCAGGACCAGCAAGTCCTCGGTGAGCCGGGCCATGCGCATGGCATTCTTGCGGATAATCTCCAGAAAATCGCGCACGCCCTCTCCCAGATCGGGGTTGTCGAGTAGAGTTTCGGAATAACCCTGGATGGAAGTCAGCGGGGTGCGCAGCTCGTGCGAGACGTTGGCAATAAAGTCGCGCCGTGTTTTTTCCACCCTCTCGACTTCCGTCTGATCGTGCAGCACCGCAACCGCGCCGCCTCCGGGCATAGGCGCAGCCGTAACGTCGAAGATACGTCCCGAGAAAATCTTGGCGGCATTGGCCACGGTTACGTCACGTTTGTCCAACGCGTATTGCACCGCGGTCAGGATCTCGGGGTCGCGCAACGATTGCACCAGCGGCGCTCCCAAGCGCACTCCACTCGGCAGCAGGCGTTCCATGCGCTGGTTGGCCCACAGCACGCGCCCGTCCTGGGCCACCGCAATCACCGCTTCCTGCATCGAGTTCAGCAGAGCTTCCAGCGTCTGGCGGCTGTTCTCCAGGGCGCGGAATCCGTCCTCTAATTTGCGCGCTGTCTTATCGAGCGCGGCGGCGACGTGCGCAATTTCGTCACTCGCCTCCTCCTGAATGCGCGCCGAAAGGTCACCCGCGGCGATACGTTCGGCGAAGTCGGTGATGCGAACCAGCCTGCGGCTGATGGAATGCGTCGCCACGATCGCCAGCAGCATGGCGATAAGCGCCGCCACCATTGCAGCTTCCAGCAGATCGCGCCCGATATGGCGATTGGCCTCCTGGATCGCTGACAGCGGATAGGCCAGGCGCACGGCTCCGCCAGGAACCGGCGCCGCTACATACAGCAATTCCACTCCAATGGTGTGGCTCAAGCGCGTCGAGCTTCCCACCTGGCCATGCAAGGCGGCGATGAACTCGGGGCGCGTGGCATGGTTCTCCATCTCGTCGGGATTGGCCTCGGAGTCGGCCAGCACTTTGCCCGAGGCGTCAATGACGGTTACCCGCACGTCGGCGGCGTCGGCGGCCTGCTTGGTAATTTGTGGGAGCGACGACAGGGGGGCTTCCGCGACGCGGGCAGCAAACATCAGGGTCTTTTGCCGTAACGAGGTCTCAATCTGGCCGCGCAGCATTCCCACCCAGGCATGATGCAGGAGTACAGCCATGGTGAGGGTGCAAGCGACGATGATCAACAGCGCCGCGAGATACAACTTCAGGAAGATCCTGTTCTTCACGAATGGCTCGTCACGACTTAGGAATCTCGAAGCGGTAGCCCGCTCCCCGTACCGTCCTAAGATAACGCGGCTCGTCGGGATTCTCTTCTATTTTCTCGCGGATGCGGCGCACATACACGTCCACCGAGCGCGGGGTAACGTAATGCGTGTCGCGCCACACCGCGTCGAGCACCTGGTCGCGCGTGAATACCCTCCCGGGATGGCGGGCCAGATATTCCAGCAACCGGAACTCGGTCGCCGTAGTCTGCGTCAGTTGCCCACGCACCGTCAGGGTCATGGCGCCGCTGTCAATCTCGATATCGCCGGCTTTCACAATCGCAGGCGCCAGCGGACGCTCAAATCGCCGCAGCACGGCCCGCACCCGCGCCACCAGTTCGCGGGGGCTGAACGGTTTTAGAACATAGTCGTCGGCGCCCAGTTCGAGCCCCATAACCCGGTCGGCCTCACTGGTCTTGGCGGTCAGGAAGATCACTGGAACCATGGTTAGCGACGAGGTCTGTCGAATGCGGCGGCAAAGCTCCAGTCCGTCTCCTCCGGGAACCATGATGTCCAAAAGGAAAAGCGCCGGAGCTTGTTTCTCGGCTTCCGCGATCACGCCCGCAGTTGCAGCAAACGTCCGCACACCGTATCCGGCGGCCTCCAGGTGGTGGCTGACCAGTCGCGAAATGTCCGTGTCGTCTTCCACGGCAAAGATGGTTTGCTTCACGGCTGTATTGTAGCCGAGGGTAGGCGATAGACTGTCATGTGTCGGTATCACAGCAATACAGTACACATAACTGTGTTACAGGATGATGAAACCCGAGACCGGGTCGTGTCTTAATAAAGGTTCCGAATCTTTTGCAGTTTTGATGCTGGCATCGGATGCAGGTCACTCTGTCCTTGCACTTTCTCGCAGATGTGGCCTACACTTTTCATTGGGTCGGCTTGCAGGTCACACTGCGGGTCGATTAGCCCTGTCATCAGTTAGCGCTGATGGCGGGGCGCATTTAGGTGGAGGGGGCGCTCAGGGTCGAACTGAGGATGCGGGTGATGCAAACACCCGTGGCTTAACCGCTTGCCTACGCCCCCACCGTCAGGGCATTCAAGGATTAGCGTCCGAGAATGCCCTTCGCCTATTCAGTTGTTGGTGGCGACCTCGTCATGACAGTTCCCCCTTTCAGTGGATTGGACACATAAACTCATTTCTTTTCCGGCGGCTTGGGGCTCTTGTCGTAATTAAAGCCTTCCTTCCGTGGAGCGGGCAATTTTTCTTCTTCCAAGAACGCCCGCAGTTTCATTGGCATAGGCGGCAGCGGAGTCATACCTCCGACCCATATATAGCCATTGCCAAAGTTGGTAACTTCTTTTTTCTTGGAAAGCCGCTTAAGAACGGTGTGAATAGCGGCCATGATGTTCTTGTATTCGGAAATGTCGAACTTCTCAGCAACGAGAGCGTCCCTTACTTGCATTGCGGTCATGCGTTTCTTAGAGCCAAGCACGTAGCGGATGGAATCCGTAAGCCCCAAATCCTTCATCGGCTCTTCGACTTCCTCACCGCAAAGCGCGGCAAGGTGGCTGATATCGTCCTGAAGTTTGCGGATGCGCCAACCCAAGGCCTCTCTCTGCCGGATGCTATCAACGAGTTCGTCCTGGGCAGCTTCCAGCGATTCTTTCCAACGTTGCTTTTCGAGTTCGGGTTTGTACTCAACCATAATGCTACATTTGTACATTAAGTGTAAAACGATGTCAACAACAAAATCACATGGCGTGCAAAGCGCCCTCCCGTCGTGGGATTCAGCCATTGCTGAGTGCTTGGGACAGCTTCAGGAGTGCGGGGCTAGGGCAGGAAAACTACGAGTCTGTCTTGATTACTTTGAAACGCGAAAGAAAAGCGGAGATGCGTTTCCGGGTATCGAGAAACTCAGAGAGCGGGGGCTTGCGCAATTACCGAGCCATCCCAAAGATCAGCAACACAGTGTTTAAGACAGTACCCGAGACCGCGTATTCGAGACCGTATCTGCATTGGCACCGGCGCACAAGACGCGGAATGGCCGTTCAATGGCCCGGAGAGGTGGACCATGCGCGCGTCAGGTAGTCGGTCATGGTGAGCGAAAGCAGCAGGAAAAGCCAGAACATGGCAGCGATCACGGTCGCCATGGTCAACTTCGGGCTGTAACGCAGATGCATGAAGAACAGGACCACCAGGGTCCCTTTGATGGTCGCGATGACCAGCGCCACCACCACGTTCATTGGCCCGATATCGACCATCGATACCAGGACCGTGGTGAGCGTGAGCGCCATCAAAATGGCCCAAATTGCCACGTAGAGTTTCGCCGGGGCAATGTGGCCTACCGAGCCCGTTTCTTCCTTGTGTTCTGCCATGTGCTTCCTCGTTAGCCGCCGTGTTTCTTGCTGATCAGGTAGAGCATCGGGAAAAGATAAATCCACACCAAGTCAACAAAGTGCCAGTACAGTCCGACGTTTTCGACCGGGTTGTAATAGTGAGGAGTGTAGGCGCCCATCAAGCCCGCAATCACCAGCCATGCCACCAGACCTATTCCGATCACCATGTGCAATGCGTGTAATCCCGTCATGGCCCAGTACAGGGAGAAGTAGATCTCAGTATGCTGGGGATCGGTCGCGGGATGTGCCGGGTCGCCGGTTTCGAAATGGAAGCTCGGTCCGGGAAATTCGTGGTTCACCCAGTGTTCGTGGTACTCCACCGCCTTGATCCCAAGGAATCCAAAACCGAAGACGATGGTGATCAGGAGCAGGATAACCATGAGCTTGGGTTTGCCCATCTGCGCCGCCCGTACTCCGAGCGCCATGGTCAGCGAACTACAAATCAGCACCGCCGTGTTGGTCGCGCCCAGAGTGATGTTCATCTTCTGGCTGCCCTCGACGAACGCATGGTAATAGGAAGCGCGATACACCAGATACGCACAGAACAGCCCGCCAAAAAACATGATCTCGGTCAGCAGGAACATCCACATCCCAAAGGAAGAGGTGTCCCGCTGCTGCTCCATGTCGGCAAAGTGGTGTTGCAGCGCGCGCTCAGCGACTTGAATATCGCCTATATCGCTAGTGGCCAACGGTGATCTCCTCCTGCGGCTGATGTTCGTAGTCGTAAGCTTCCCAAGTCACAACCGGGGTCTCGTCGAAGTTGTGGGTCGGCGGAGGCGAGGAGGTCATCCACTCCAGTCCTGTTGCGTTCCAGGGATTCGGACCAGCGTCCTTTCCGTAACGCAGCGACCAAAGGAAGTAGATCATGGGTAAGACGTAGCCCACGGCCAGGATGGAGGCGCCTGCCGTCGAGAGCACGTTCAGCACCTGAAATTCCGGCGGATAAGCATGGTAGCGGCGCGGCGAGCCCATATATCCCAGAATGAACTGGGGGAAGAACGTCGTGTTGAAGCCCACGAAAACCAGCAGCGCCGACAACTTGGCCCAGGCCTCGGGATACATTTTGCCGGTCATCTTGGGCCACCAGAAGTGAAGCCCCGCCATGTAGGCCATCACCCCGCCACCCACCATCACATAATGGAAGTGCGCGATGACAAAGTAGGTATCATGGACGTGCACGTCGATGCCCAACGAAGCCAGGAAAATGCCGGTCAGCCCTCCGACCGTGAACAAGCCGATGAACCCGAAGGCATAGAGCATCGGCGTGTTGTAGCTGATCGATCCCTTGTACATGGTCGCGGTCCAGTTAAAGACCTTGACCGCCGACGGGATGGCGACCAGGTAGCTCAACAGCGAGAACACCAGAGCGGCATAAACCGAGATTCCGGCGACGAACATGTGGTGTGCCCAGACCAGAAAGCCGAAGACGGCAATCGCGATCGAGGCCAGGGCTACGAACTCATAACCGAAGACGCGCTTGCGCGAGAAGCAGGCGACGATCTCGCTGATGACACCCATGCCCGGCAGAATCATGAGGTACACCGCCGGATGGGAATAGAACCAGAACAGATGCTGGAACAGGATCGGGTCCCCGCCAAGTCGAGGATCAAATATTCCGATGTGGAAGGCGCGCTCCAGCGCCACCAGCAGCAGCGTGATAGCGATGACCGGAGTGCCCAGCACCATGATGATAGCGGCGGCGTAGTTCGACCAGCAGAACAGTGGCAGCCGGCGCCATGTCAGGCCCGGCGCGCGCATACGATGAATGGTGACGATGAAGTTCAGCCCGGTCAGGATGGAGGAAAATCCGGCGATGAAAATACCGATGGCCGCTCCAATCACATGGGTGTTGGAGTACGTGGTGCTAAACGGCGTGTAAAAGGTCCAACCGGTGTCCACGCCGCCGGTGACCATGGCGGTCAGCGCCGTGATGGCTCCCGCCATATAGAGGTACCAGCTCAACAAGTTCACTCGGGGAAACGCCATATCTTTGGCGCCGACCATCAGGGGCACCACGAAGTTGCCAATCACCGCCGGCACCGCCGGAATCAGGAAGAAGAAAACCATGATGATTCCGTGCATGGTGAACAGCTTGTTGTAGGTGTCGGACGAGACCAGGTCACCCGCGGGCGTCAGCAGCTCCAGGCGGATCATCATGGCGAAGAATCCGCCCAGCCAGAACATGGCGGTGATCGAGATGAGATACAGGACCGCGATCCGCTTATGATCGGTGGTCAGCAGCCACGACTTGATGCCGTAGTTGGAATTCAGGTAGTTCTCGCGCTCGACAGTCTGTACAGCGGTTGCCATGTCACACCTTTAGGTCCAATGCCTCATTGCAGCTTCGACGTATTCGGAGCGGACGAACCATCGCCCGCCTCTCCCTTTGGCTGCGTTTGCGCCAGCGATTTGACGTAGGCCACCAGCGCCATCAGGTTCTCTTCCGAAACCTGCCCCTGGAAAGTGGGCATGATGGGCTTGAAACCCGAAACGATCTTGGCGCCCGGATTGAGAATGGATTCGCGAATGTAGTTCTCGTCGGCTATCACCGTGCGCCCGTCATCCAGCAGCATCGGCTTACCGGAGAGGCCAACCAGGTTGGGACCGCGCCCTTGCGTATCGGAGCGATGGCAGGTCGCGCATCCCAGTTGCTGGAAAAGCTGCTGCCCGTTGGCTGCCAGCGTCCCCGTGGAGCCACCAGCACCCCCGCTCATCCATGCCTGGTAGTCGGTGGGGTCCATTACGATCACCTGGCCGATCATGGCGGAGTGGTTGGTGCCGCAATATTGCGAGCAGAACAGGTGATAAGTTCCAACCTTGGTGGGACGGAACCAGGTGGTAGTAAATCGTCCGGGAAGCACGTCAGCCTTGATACGAAATGCCGGCACGAAGAAGCTGTGGATCGCGTCCTGCGAACTCATGATCATCTTGACGTCGCGGCCAACCGGCACGTGCAGCTGGTTGAGGTCTCGCTGTCCGTTCTCGTACTCGAACTTCCACATCCACTGTTTGGCTACGACGTAAACCTCCATCGCGTCCTTCGGCGGGCGGGCCTCCTGGAAGTAGATCAGCGAACCCCAGGCGAAAAAGATCATGCAGATTCCCAGGGGAATCAGTGTCCATGCCAGTTCCAGCGGCAACGAGCCTTCAATCTGCACCGCATNNAGCGTGAAAAACGCCGATACCGCAATCAGCAAAAAATAAAGTCCGTCCACCTGCCATGCCAGTGCCGAGGCACGCTCCGGAAAAAGTGGGAAGTTCTTCCACATATCTATCGGGCCCGTCCTGTTCCGCTCTTGCTGCTGTGCGACTCCCGCCGGAACATCACGATGAGAAAGCCGCCGAGAATCAGCATGGTCGCGGCCCCTGCCAGCCGCATGATGTTGGTGACCACCGCGCCGTATCGCCCGGTTTTGGGATCGTAGTGGTAGCAGTACAGCGTCACCTGGTCGACCA
>PLBW01000065.1:28825-68995 GCA_003135475.1 Acidobacteriaceae bacterium | reverse complement strand
GGTAACTATGAAAATGCTCTAAGAGATCTGCGTCATTCTCTCCGGCTATAAGCGGCGGCACAGGGGCTGGACCAGTAAGTTCGCAGTATTCTCGTAAATCTATTGCCAATTTACGACTACGGACTTGAATATCCCTCCAGACCACACTGTAATCGCCAAGGGTCTGTTCAAGCCCATGGATTGCGGCATTTTTCTCTTTCATGGCTGCATCGAATTCGCCGTCCTTCATGCGAACTATCGCCCCATAAGCCTCGTCCTTTTCGATGACCATTTGAGAAAAAGCGCTGTCTTTAGCGGCAATTGCCGCCTTCAGTTCACTGCTGTGCTGCTGTTCTTGTCTGCGCGCTTTGCGATACGAACCCTCAAATATGACTATCGTGGTGATGATGCAGACACCGAGCAACCAAGTTTTCCATCCCCAACTCGGATGCACCCACCACGCCGCCCATGTCTTTTGGAAATCCTCCGACGCAACCCTGCTAACTATCGTGTCGGAGAAAGAAAGTAGACCCCATGCAGCCACGAGCACGGCCCACCAACCGATCCCAAGCAAGTAGGCGTGCTTGATTCGCGGCCAGTTGTCGAGCCTATCAACGAGTGGCATAACGCTAAATTGTACAATCTTGCATGAAATACCCAATCCTGACTAAGGTCGTGCCCTGATTCAAAACGCCCCTAAACCCAATAACTAGCCTTTAGCCCCTAGCCCCTGCCTTTTCGCAAAGTACAAGTAAATCGGCACTCCCGCCAGAATCACGACCACTCCCCACGCGGAGTTTCGCAGGTTTTCGGTGAAGGTGTAATAGAGCAATACCGCTGCTGCCACGATGAACATCGCCGGCACCAGCGGATACCCCCAAGTCCGATACGGTCGCGCCGCGTCTGGTTCCTGTTTGCGCAATACAAAGACGGTGCTGGCGGAAATCATGTAGAACAGCCACTCCGCGAAGATGGCCAGCGAGAAAAGTTGGCGGAAAGTTCCGGCAAACAACAGCAGAACAATCGATAGCCCAAGTTGCACGATCAGGGCAATCGACGGCGTGTGGAAGCGGGGATGCACCTCGGCCATGGCGCGAAAGAAATACCCATCGCGCGCCATGGCGAACGGAACGCGCGCGCCGCTCATGATGGTGCCGTTGAGAGCGACAAGCATGGAGAGCGCCATGCCAGCCGATACGATGGCCGCTCCCCAGGCACCGGCCGCGACCGCAGTCGCCTCCGACGCAGGGCGTGGTGACGCTGCGATCGTGGCCGCCGGAAGCACATATTGCACCGCGGCGTTGGTCAGCATGTAGAGAACCGCCACCACGCCGACACCTGCGATCAGCGCGATGGGAAGATTGCGCCCCGGATTGCGGACCTCGCCGCTCACCATGTTGAGGTCGTTCCATCCGTCATAGGCCCAAAGAGCGGCGATGAGTGCGGCCATGAATCCCGCGAAGCCACCGGTCGCGCCTTGGAAAATGGTGGTGAAGTTGTGCCATGTGCCACTGGCGGCGCTGAATCCCAGCAGGACGATCGCCAGGATGATCGCGATTTTCACCACCGTGAACACCACCTGAAACTCTCCGGCCCGCTTGATGCCGATATAGTTCAGCGCCGTGATGAACGCCGCCGCTGCTATGGCGATCAATTGTCCGTAACTGATGGCGAAGGGTGAGCGGACGGCATCTTGGTTAAAGAACGCGAGAGCCGGGAAGGTGCCAAGGATGCGAACGAACCCTATCGTCAAGGTGGCAATCGATGCTGGTTTTGCGATCGCGAACCACGTCCAGGCGTAGAGAAATCCGGGAAGCGGTCCGTAGGCGTCGCGGATGTAAACGTACTCGCCGCCGGCTTGCGGCTTCATCGCGCCCAGTTCGGCATAGGTGATCGCGCCGGCAAGCGAGAGCACTCCGCCCACGATCCACGCAAGGTACACCAGCCACGCCGAGCCAACCGCCTGCATCATCTCGGCGGGAACCAGGAAGATGCCGCTACCGATGATAGTGCCGACGACAATCGCGCTGGCATGGCTGACGCCGAGGTCGCGCGCGAGCGCCGGCTTTGGATGGGGCGTGTTATCGAAGAGGTTCATGGCGGGAGGCGGTCGTGCATTCTTTCGCGCCAGCGCGCGCCTTCGTCTGCGACAGAAATACTCTGGTTGCGGCTAGAGCATAAATGAAATGACCGCTACGCTGGGATCCGCGACACGGCCCGCTTCAGCGCTCCGAGAAATTGTTGGTTCTGTTCAGGAGTGCCGACCGTCACGCGGAAGGCATCCGGCGCTCCCCACGATCCACTCATGTGACGAACGATGATGCCATCATCTTGCAGCACCCGGCAAAGGCCGGCCGCATCTTCGCCCACCCGACAGAAGAGGAAATTCGTCCACGTTGGAGTTACGCGAATCCCCATGTCTGAGATGGCCTGGGTCAGCAGCTTCGCTTCGGCAGCATTCGTTTGCACCGCTCGCTGAATGTGGTCGCTGTCTGCCAACGCAGCCAGCGCGCCCGCTTCGCCCAGCGACGAAACCATGAATGCCGTTTTCATGCGTGCGAAATAGCCCATCAACTCCGCCGGGCCCATGCCGTAGCCAACCCGCAGTCCAGCCAGTCCGTGGGCCTTGGAAAAAGTGCGCAGCACCACGACCCGGCGTTCCTGGCGCACATAATCCAGCGCGTGCGAATAGGCAAAGCCGCGCTCCGCCGCGAAGTAGCTGGCGTAATCGCAATAGGCCTCATCCAGTACCGTGATAACGTGCGAGGGCAGACGATCGAGGAAGCGGTCAATCGCGTTTGCATCCAGAATCGTTCCCGTGGGATTGTTCGGGTTCGCCAGGTAGATCAGACGCGTATTGACGTCCACCGCCGCCAGAATGCGATCCAGATCGTAGCCATCGTCCACGGTGGGCGCTTCGATGAATTGCGCGCCAGTGGCACGCGTAACGATGGGATAGACGATGAAGGAGAGCTTGCTGGTAATGGCGTTCAACCCAGGCCCCAGCAACGTCCACGCCATGATGTCGAGTAGGGCGCTGGAACCTGCGGTCACCAAAACCTGCGTCGGCTCGATGCGTTGGATCTCGGCCAGACGCGCGGTCAACTCGGTAACGCTGTTGTCCGGATAAAAGTTGACCTCGGCAGCGGCCGCCTTGATCGCTTCAATGGCCAGCGGAGAGGGGCCAAAGGGATTCTCGTTGGAAGCCATCTTGATACAACGCATGCCGCTCTCCAGTTCCGCCTGCCGCCGGGGCTTGCCAGGCTTGTAGCTCGCCAGCTTTTGCACGTGCGCCGGCACCAGCTTGCTAAAATCCGTCATTCGATCTCCAGGAGTTCAATCTGCTCACCGTCGCCTTGTCATGCTGGCCGAGTCCGGCGCGGCGGACGAGTGGAGGGACCTGCTTTTCGCTTTCTCTCGCGCCGGGCCCTTCAGTTGCGCCACTTCCCGCGCCGTTAGATGCCGGAACTCACCGGGTTCGACGTCCAACACCAGCGGTCCGTAGCGCACCCGCTTGATTTTTTCCACGTGATGGTCGATTTGTTCGAACATGCGGCGAATCTGCCGGTTGCGTCCTTCCACCAGCGTCACCTCGTACCAGGGATTGGCGGCATCGCGCGTCAGCTTGATTAGTACCGGCGCGGTCTTCACCGCCGTGGACCGGCGTTTCCAGCCTGCTTTTGGCACGCGGTCCGCAGGGGTCTTGAGCGACTTTCGTTCCGCCGGAAGCATGATGCCTGCGCGCAACTTATCGATCTGCTCCTCGGTGGCCTTGCCGCTGATCTTGACCAGATACGTCTTGGCCACGTGGGACGAGGCGTGCATCAACTTCTGCGCCAGTTCGCCATCGTTGGTCAACAGCAGCAGGCCTTCGCTCAGGTAGTCGAGGCGCCCGACCGGATAAATGCGCGCTCCCACGCCACGCACTAAATCCAATACCGTCGGACGGCCCTCCGGATCGGTGACCGTAGTCACGTAACCTTTGGGTTTGTTGAGCAGCAGGTAAACCGGACGTTCCGGTCCCTTCAGTAACTTGCCGTTGACCTTGATGTGGTCGTGCTCGATATCGGCCTTGCTGCCCAGTTGAGTAACGATCTGTCCATTCACCGACACCAGGCCGCCGGTGATAAGTTCCTCCGCCTTGCGGCGTGAAGCGATTCCGGCGGCGGCGATGATCTTCTGTAGTCGTTCAGCAGGCATGGGTGGCTGCTCCAATACTTTCCGCTCTGCGCAGTTCGCTTTTCGCCAGGTTTGGGTGGCCGTTAGAGGTGGTTAGGGTCCCTACCCCCCTCCCCCTCCGACGCGCAAAATATTGAAAGCAAAAGGCAAATCTGAAGAATAGCCCGCAAAATATTCCATTAAAAGGAGTTATAGGCAAAATATTCCAAACTAAGGACTTACGCGAAGAATTTTCGGTATGAGCGAATGTAAGCTTTTGTGGAGTCTTGACCGGCGGGCGGTGGGAAGAATAACGTTGATGTCGAATCACTCAGTCTCGCTCTGGAGGACATGTGCGGAGCAGGGCCCGAAGACAACTCCACTGCGTCCTTCCATTCCGCATTGTACGCTGCGACCAACGTGAAACAAAGAAGCTTTGTCACGCTTCAACGTGAGGGTGTCACAAAGGAGCACCCCCTGGGCTCAGTTACCCGCGGAAGGGCAGATTGTGGCTCAGGCAGAAGCTTAATCCGCACACGCCCTCCCGAAGCTAAGACTTTTCTGGCGACTCCTCGGGTTGGGCTTCGGTAGCGTAGGTGCCGTCGGCGGGGATTGTGCTGTCGCCTTTGAGGGAGTTGGCGCTGGAGTTTTCCGGAACGGCCTCGGTCACCGGTTCTGATTCATCTGCCCCCGAAGTTACGAGCGGAGGTTCGCTGGCGGGTTCAGCTTCTTTCTCGCCGGCCGCGAACAAGGCAGCTTGCGGATCACCCAGCTTCTCGAACTCTTCCATGCTGGGCAATTCAGAGACATCGTTCAGCCCGAAGCGCAGCAGAAACTCTTTCGTCGTCCGGTAAAGAATCGGCCGGCCGATGACCTGCTTGCGTCCCGCCGTGGTGATCAGCTTGCGATCGAGCAGAGTGGCGATGACGCCGGAAGTATCGACGCCGCGAATTTCGCTAATCTCCGGTACGGTGACCGGCTGCTTGTAGGCGATTACAGCCAGCGTTTCCAGGGCCTGCAGCGACAGCCGCACTGGCGGCTTCAAACTCTTGGCGAAATTGACAACCACATCGTGATGCTCGGGCTTAGTCGCCATGCGATAGCCGCCGGCGATCTGGCGAATCTCCATGCCGCGCTCAGCGGAGGCGTACTCGGCAACCAACTCGCTGATGATGCCGCTCAACTGCGCTTTGATGGTTTTAAGCTCTTCCTTGGCCTCGGCCTTCTTGTCTTTCTCGCTGAGGGACGCACTCTCAGTGCCAGTCGGAGCTTCCGCGGGCTCATTCTGGACGGCTTCGGGTGGCGCTGGCGTTTCGTCGAACGCAAGGTCGTCCGCCAACTCGTCGCTCTCCGCCGGTGCGGGGCCATCCGAAATGATTTCGTTGAGCGCGAGGCGGGCATCCTCCTCCGCGCGCAACTCTGTGAGCACCTCGTCGCGTAACAGCGCGGCAAGCTGGTCCAGGGTCACCGGTTCTTCGGTGGCGTAGATGATGGCTTCGACTTTGGCTTTCAGGCTCATGTCGTGTTGAGATCAGTCCCGCTTTGTGGGACTGAATAGCTTAGCCCAGCCCGCCGCGGCGGGCTGCGTAAGCTTACATATTTGCGATAGAGTCCCGTAGGGACGGCGCAAAGACTCTGCCGTGCCTACGGCACTCGGATCGATCTTCCACCTAACCCAGCACTCCGCCTGCGGCTCCGTGCTGGGCTAAACTATTTCGTCCTGCTGCGCAGGACTTCGATTAGCGCGGCGCTCACCGGTTACGCGTCGCCAATTACACGCTACAGGATTAGCCTACCCCAGAAAGGGTTTGACGGCTGACATCTGATATCTGACGGCTATAGGGGTCCTTCGACTCCTCGTCCGGTCGCCACGGCGACCGGACTCGTCGCTCAGGATGACACCCCAAGAGGACTGACGGCTGATAACCGACGACCGGCAACTAACAACCGACAACTGGCAACTGACAACTGACAACTGACAACTGACAACTGCTCATCTCCAATCATCCTGCACCGGCGGGTTCTCCGCCATCAGCGCGTCGAAGCCGGTGTGCTTTTTCAGCACGATCTCGCCGAAGACGCTGTCTTGCCGCGCCAGCACTGCCTGCAATCGAATCAACTCCAGAATCGCCAGAAACGCGCACACCAGCGCCGAGCGGGAATGCATGTTGCGCAACAATTGTTTCAGCCGGATGGGCCGGTCCTCCAGCGAAAGCCGCCGCCGCACATAGTCAATCATTTGCGCAACGGTGGCCGTATCGTCGTCCACATTGAACGAGGGCTTGTGCCGCGCCCGGTCCAGAATTTGCTGGAAAGTTCTGACCAGGTCCACCACGTCAGCGGCCATTTCCGGCTCTGTGCCCTCGGCATCGCGAAATTCCTTCAGCGCCGGATTCGACCATACCGCTTCCTCGATTTGCTGTTTCTGCATCAGCATCTGCGCCGCCGTCTTGAAGCGCTCGTGCTCCAGCAGCCGGTTGACCAATTCCAGTCGCGGATCTTCTTCCGTGTCAGGACCGGCGGGATCCCGCGGCAGCAGCATCTTCGATTTAATGTGGATCAGCAGCGACGCTGTGTAGATGAACTCGGCCGCAACGTCCACATCGAACTGCTTCATCGTCTCCACGTATTTCAGGTACTGCTCGGTGATGCGGGCGATCGGGATGTCGTAAATGTCGATGTCCTGCTTGCGGATGAGATCGAGCAGCACGTCGAGCGGACCGTCGTACACCTGGCCCACCATGACCGAGAAGGAGGATTGGTCGGCGCTATCCTTGCGCGGCAGCGCGGGCGGGCCAGCGGATTGCGCCGTCTCTGTGGTATTCGGTGCGGACTGAGAATCTTGGGGCATGAAAGTCAAAAATCATTTACCACGGAGTCCACGGAGTTTTATTTATAGAAAACTTGACGAGATGTGCTTCCGTTTCGACAATCGCAAGAATCCTTACCTGTTCCGCGACACACTACTAAAACTGTTGAAGGCGGAGCACCTTGAATACAAGGAGCTCGTAGCTGCTTAAGTGAACTCGCATTCCCGTAGCGATACAGTAGACCTTTCTATAGCTGAAACTTGTCTAAACACACTAATGGAATTTCCCTTTCTAAGGACCGATACTTGTTGCTTACACTCCGCGCCAAAGTGACAAAACACAAGCATTACCCCATCAACTCCATCAATTGAAACTCTCGAACTTTGCCCGCTACTCTCAATGTCCACATCCCATGCCTGGCCGGAAACTCCTAACCAAGTACCGATGTAAGATTCAGTCAACTTTTCCGCCTGTGCTGTTGTATGACCCTCCCACAGTCCCACAAGTTCGCTCGGGGTGGCGTTGGCCATTACCCTGCCGTCCCGTAGTGGAACGATTGGCGCAGAGATGATCGGCGATACTGGTTGAGTCTCCGTGGCAATTTTCGGATAAAAGTGCGTTTGGCGGCGCGCTACCTGAGCAGCTTTATAGTGCAAGAAACCAGCCACTATGAGGGCCACGGCAAGTATAGATGGCATAATCCAGTGCACGTTGTTTGTTTTCCCTAAACCTTCCGCCTTTTGAGAGACTTTATTTGTGGCCGTAAGTGTGTTTTCAAGGCTTGGAGGCTTGATCATGGGCCAAACCATAAGAACAAGAATGACTGCTGTAAGGACACACGTTGTCGGACCAGCGATTTCGTTTGCCTTCGTCCAGTTGAATGGGCGCATACACACCTCCGCCAAGCCGCATCGACTATCGGCCCGACTTCGGTCAGAATAGGCTTTGTGCTATCTTGCATCAAGTGCACAATCCTGACTAAAGTCGTGCCCTGGTACACCCCGAAACGACTTTGAGATCAGTTCTCCAGAAGTCTTCTCTGTGTCTCAGTGGTGAACATACTACTTGCCCTCGGCGATGCTCCGTGCCGGCTCCTCGTACTCATGCGATAAGTTGGCGGCCTCGCGCGCTTCCGCCATGGTCGCCTCGGCAACGGCACGTGCCTTGGTCGAGCCGTCTTCAAAGCGATCCCAGGCCAGCTCAGGTTTTGCCTCGTACTTTTTCCGCTCCTCTTGGATGGGAGCTAGCTCTTCCCACAAGCTGTCAGCCAACCAGCCTTTGCATTCGATGCAGCCGATACCTGCGGTGCGGCAGCCTTCGTTTACCTTGGCCATAGTTTCCGCGCTGCTGAAAATCTTGTGCAGGTCGCCGACGGGGCACACGTCGGGATTGCCGGGATCGGTCCGCCTGATGCGCGCCGGATCAGTCACCATGGTCTTCAACTTCTGCCGCAGGGAAGCTTCGGGCTCGCTCAGCAGGATAGTGTTGCCGTATGACTTCGACATCTTGCGGCCATCGGTGCCGGGCAGTTTCGGCGCCGAGGTCCGAAGCGGTTGCGGCTCCGAGAAGACCCATCGAGGACTCACCATCGGGAGTCCTCCAGGGGCAGGGCTGCCTGGCGGAGCAGGCCTCGTTCGTCTCAGGTGATAGAACTGGTTGAACCGCCGCGCCACCTCTCGCGTGAGTTCCACGTGCGGCACCTGGTCCTCGCCGACAGGAACAAATAGTTTGCGTTCCGACGCTGGCAAGTCGGACGAAGGGCTATAAATCAAAATGTCGGCCGCTTGCAGCAGCGGATATCCCAGAAAACCATAGGTGCCGAGGTCCTTGTCCTTGAGGTTCTCGCGCTGCTCCTTGTAGCTGGGCACGCGCTCCAGCCATCCCAGCGGAGTAATCATGCTGAACAGCAAGTGCAACTCAGCGTGCTGCAGCACGTGCGACTGGATGAACAACGTGCTGCGCGCGGGATCGAGCCCGGCCGCAAGGTAATCGATCATGACCTCAAGCGAGTTTTGCTTGACGGCGCGCGTGTCGGCGTAGTCGGTGGTCAGGGCGTGCCAGTCGGCAATGAAGAAGAAGCAGTCATACTGGTCCTGCAAGCCCACCCAATTGCGCAGTGCGCCGACGTAATTGCCGAGGTGCAGCTTCCCGGTAGGTCTCATGCCGCTGAGCACGCGGCCTTTCTTGGGTGGCGAAGGCATTAGAGTCCCAACAGAAATCCGTTAAAGAAATTCAACACCGGGTACATGAAGGCCCCCAGCACGCGGCCGCCGAAGAACAGGAGGACCACCAATCCCCACATGCCGACGCGGTCGTACACCTGCAGCACGCCTTGCGAAAGGAAGTGGCGGATGACGTGGCTGCCGTCGAGCGGGGGAATCGGTATCAGGTTAAAAACCCCCAGCAGGACGTTGATCTCCATGGCTGCGTACAGCAACGCGCTGATGGGTACGATGGCGCCCGCATCGGACGGCATGATCTGCGCCAGGTCTCCGGTCGAGGCCCCCCGGGCCAGCGCGAAGACCACCAGCCTTCCAACCTGCGAGGCATGGGCCACGACGATTAGTCCGATGACCGCGGCCGCTGCGGTCAGGAAGTTGCTGACCGGCCCCGCCACCGAGACCAGGATGTCATCCCTGACGTAATGCTTAAAGTTGCGCGGATCCACCGGCGTCGGTTTGGCCCAGCCAATGACCGGGAAATGCGTGATCATTGCGATCGCCGGCAGCAGAATGGTGCCGACTGGATCAATGTGCTTGATGGGATTCAGGCTGACGCGCCCCAGCATGCGGGCGGTCGGATCGCCCAGGCGCGATGCCATCCAGGCGTGCGCCGACTCGTGCACACTGATGGCAAACAGGAACACGATGATCTGGAAAACGATGTCGATGGCGCTAAAGTGCATTGCGGTTTGCCTTCGATACTAACATGGGGAAAGCGGAGTCCCACGCCGGGCGGACGCGAACCAGCAATTGGTTGCGTACCAACTTCCCTAGAGTGTGCTTCAAGAATAGGTCGGGCCTCACATCCGGTACTTAGGTGTGAGGCCCAGATGTGGACGAGCAGAATTTCAGTTACGGGGTGATCTCCCAGATGACACCGTAGCCATGCGTCCCGCCTTGCGATGCGGTGCCGTACAGATTGCCACTGGCGTCAACGAGCACGCTGCCGTACGGAACTGCTCCCTGGGTACCGCCGGGGAAGTCGTAAAGGTCGGTTTCCGTCCAGCCGCCGCCGGAAGGCGTCAGCTTGAAAACCGAACCGGCTCCATGGGCACCGTCCTGGGTCGTCGTGCCGTAGAGATTGCCCGCGGCGTCCATCGTCAGGCTGTCATAGGGCCCCGGCAGGTGGGCGGACCCGGTAAAGCTGTAAACCACTCCGAATGTCCAGCTGCTGCCGGAGGGCATTAATTGGTAAACCGTGCCGCCGCTACCCGGCCCGCCGGTACTGGTGGCCGCGTAGAGATTACCCGCATTGTCCAACACAACTCCGCCAAATGGCTGCTCTCCGTCGGTTAAGTCTTGAAACGCGTACAGGATGTTTTCCGTCCAGCCTGATCCGGAGGGCGTCAACCGGAAAACTGCCCCATACCCGTGGGCGCCACCGGCATACGTCGTGCCGTAGAGGTTGCCGGCTGCGTCGAAGACCACGCTGCTATAGGGATTTTCGCCATCGCTTGAGCCGCTGAAAGTGTGAATCGCGCGCTCCGTCCAGCCGCCGCCCGAGAGCGTCAGTTCATACACAACACCCTGACTGTTCACGCCGCCGAAGAAGGTTGTACCGTAGAGATTGCCCGCCTGGTCGAACGTAAGCTCACCATACCCAGGATTGGCTCCGTCACTGGATCCACTGAACTGGTACAGCACAGTTTCCGTCCACGCGCACAGAACGGTTTTGCAGACTGATAACGGCGGCCTCAGGTGGAACACCGTGCCACAGCCTACGCCGCAATTGTGGCCTCCGAATTCGGTGGTGCCGTAAATCGTCCCGTCGTGGCCGAATACGACTGCGGCAATGGGAGCGCTTCCGTCCGTGCCTCCGGTGAAGCTGTAAAGCGGGCTAAAGATCCACCCCGAGCCGTTGCGGGCCAGCTTGAACACGGTGCCGCGATTGGAGCCACCACCCTGATACGCCGTGCCGTAGAGGTTTCCTCCCCTCTCCGTTAAGCCGGCTTCGGGATATGCCCCATCCTGTCCGCCAGTGAAGTTATGAATCACCTGATAGGTCTGGGCCTGCGCCGACGGCAACAAGATAAATGTCAGCACAAAGATGATTGCCAGTGCGGCGGTTGCGGCCGGCGAGTTCTCGCCAATAAAACTCTGAGGTTGGTGTTTACTGTTCATGGGGCTTTCCTCCTCGCCATTTCACTGCATGCAATTAACTCAAATCCACGGGCGAACTCAGATGCCATGAAGAAGGCAAGTCGAGGATCTGGTTTCTCGCCTCGCGAGAGTGAATCGAAACATCCGGGAAAACGGCGCCATGCCCGACGTTGCGGTGACTGTCGTCTTGATCCGCCTGGGGCTATACAAGTTACTGATTGTAAGTATATTCATTTTGGTGGAGCTAGTCGGGATCGAACCGACGACCTCATCGTTGCGAACGATGCGCTCTCCCAGCTGAGCTATAGCCCCACAAGGTTGGGAACAAGGGAAGTGCGTGCGGCCAAGAGACCCCGCTCGCGTCCTCATTATACAAAGAATGCCGCGGGGCATGAAATACGCGACAACTCGCGATAGATGACCGCGCAATCTTCTCTGCGTGCTCCGCCGGGCCCTTCACAAAACCGTGAGATAGATTGCCGCGCCGATGGCCAGCACTACGATCTTCCGGCAATTCTCTGCGCCAGCGCCTTGAGCGGAAACCTGATTCCTTCGAACAAGATCTTCCGGCTGAACTTGGACTTGCCGGCTTCGCGTTCGGAGAAAATGATGGGGAATTCGCAAAAACTGGTTCCGCGCCGGTGCAGGCTGAATTTCATTTCCATCAGGAAGGCGTAGCCCTCGGAACGGATGTGGTCCAGGTCGATTCCGCGCAGGGCGGCGGCCTGGTAGCCGACAAATCCCGCGGTCATGTCATGGACCGGCACCCCGGTGAGAGTTCGGGCATAAAGATTTGCGCCAAAGCTGAGAAACCGCCGCGATAAACTCCAGTTCTTCGCGCCGCCGCCCGCGACATAACGCGAACCAATCACCACCGGACACACCTGCAGCAGCTCAATCATGTTCGGTAGCAATTCGGGCGGGTGCGACAAATCTGCGTCGGACTGGATCACGTAGCTGGCAAGGTCCTTGCGCAGAATCTCTTTCATGGCGTCGCGGCAGGCCGATCCATAACCACCTTTGCCCGGCCGTGCCATCAGGTGAATGTGCTCGTCGCTCGCTTGCAGTCGGCGAATCTCATCCGCCGTGCCGTCGGGAGAGTTGTCGTCCACAAAAAAAATCGGTTCGTCTGCAACGGCTTTCCGGATCCTGGCCACGAGGACTGCGATATTTCCTCTTTCGTTATAGGTGGGGATGATCAGCATTGTGCCGGCCTTCCAAAGTGTGGGTCCATCATGGGTAGAATCGGCAATCCTACAGGATTCAGTGGCTCGCTGGTCAATTATTGCGGAGCCATCGTGAGCCCGACCGCGTCGGCTGACTCGAGTGTGATCGCGTCCGGCGTTTGCGAGACCCAGTCCAGCGGCGTCGCAACCAAGCGCAGCCTGGTAATGGCAGAGCGTGGACTGGGGCGCCAACTGCTTTCGTCCGCTTTGAAATAATGGGCCAGGTCCGGTGAACTCCAAGGATAAAACCAGACCTCCGTCGAGACATTAGGCGGCAACACAAACCATTGCAGGGTCTGGCTGCCGTTGGCGCGCGTGATTTCCACCTGCATCCGTTCCGGCTTGCGCAGCTTCCATAGGGCGCCATAGCGCACAGTGAGGCGCAGCCGCAGAAAGTCTGCACTCGCGGGCCAGTTGGGGACTCCAAGATCGATCGTTGAACTGCGTTCGTTTATGGGGTAGGTTTGCGCCGTGAGTCCGAGCGGCTGCGACTGCATCGAAATTCGAGCGGCCCGCGAGTCGTCTCGGCGCAGTCCGACAACTCCCAGGCTGAGCTGTTGTTCGGAGCGATAGTGATGCAGCAGCCAGAACCAAACCTCGGGCGTGCGTGTGAAATTGGCGACACCATCCACCGTCAGACTCAGGTCAAGATTGCGCCAGTAGGCTATCTCGCGATCGGACCAGTGACTCAGGTCCGGATCGGGCAAGTACAGTCCCGCCGGCGCCGGTGCGCCTTCCAATCCTGCAATCTCCAGTTGCGCCAGCTCCACGCCGCTCGCGGTGTAGGGTTGCATCAATCCTCCCGCCACGTTACGGCCTGAAGCAATCCCGAACCTCGTCTGGTAGGGAAACACGACGATGGAGTCGCTGGTTCCACCGTACTGGTGCAGGTAGCTGGCAGCCGATCGCAACATTTCAGTAAATGCCGGGGCATAGCAAGTGCGGTCAAATTCAGTGAATCCCGCGGCACACCTGGTTAAAGGATTTCGCAACTCCGCATAGAGATGCGTCAGGCTCGAAGGCCGGAACGCCGCCTCTCCCAGGAAGGGGGAACACAGGAGCGCGACCATTACCGCAGCCAGGGAGAGCTTGGGAGATTCGAACGAGAACAAGATTACGCCCGCCAGGAAAATCATGGCGAAACAGGCCGAAACAATATGGCCGGTATCGGCGCGCACCAGACCGCTCTGCATCACCATCAGGCCGAAGACAAAACCGCTGAGCAGGAAGCCGGTGCGTTGAGCGAGGGCAGAATTCCCCCTCCTTCGAGTCCAGGCGCGAAGCAGAAAAATCACGGCTGCGCCTATAAGCGTGGCGAAAAGATGGACCTGTCCCGCTGTCGTCATGGGAAATGGCGTTGCCCAGCGATAGGCGGAGACCTGCGCGAAAGAATCTCTCCAGAAGCGAAGATCGAACGGTTTGGCGAATATCGAATTAATTACGATCACGAGCACCGCTGAGCCGGCCGCAATCGACGAGACCGCGAGCGAAAATTTCCTGACAGCTTGTACTCTGTGGCGGGTATCGATTGCGACTGCTGCGAGCGTAATCAGCAGTGTAGCCATCGCGTAAATCCCCTGGTCGGCAGCCACCAGGAATGCGGTTGCGCAAATTAAAGCTGCGACACATCCGAAGACATATGGCTTGGCGCGGCCTTCGGCGACCGCGTACCAGCCTCGCAGGAAGGCCGCGAAGGCGAGAAGCGCGAATGCGGTCCGCAGGGAGGGTCCCCAGAAAATGCACAACAACAGCAGCAGGAGAAAGCGCTTCCAGGGACGTTGCTCGGGGAGTAAGAGTCGCAGCGTGAAAAACGCGAAAAGCACGGCGCACCAGATTGGCACCGTGTTCCAGGTCGGATAAATGCCTCCCATGGATACTCCCATGGAACGCCCCGGCACGCTGGACAGCCATTGGAACAGTGGACCATGGGTAAAGGCGACATCGCGGCCAATCCAGATTCCGCGCGAAGCCTTGAATGCGGCGTCGAGATGCCAGTTGTCGTCAATGAAGCCGGGGTTTGGGATTACGGTCACGATGCGCGGCGACAGCCATGCTGCCGGCAGGGAGGCAACGACGATTAACAACACCGCGAGAAAGTCCGAGTATGGCTCCAGGCGCTCTATCGGACGTCTCCCAGCCGTCTGCGCCTCCGCTGAGCTGGCGTCGCTTACCACGGGGTTACGTCTTTCCGTCATTGCATCCAGCATACCTTGTCGCAGGGAAATCTGATGTTCGGGTAGTGCGGCCTTCAGGCCCGCGTCCAGGCCGTTTATATCACTAGGGGCTTTATTGACAACCGCAAAATAAATGTCCGCAAGAGCCGGTGGAAGGGCACGGCTTCAGCCGTGCCGCAAGCCTGCATGGGAAGCGGGCTTTAGCCCTGGCCCACCATGGCTAAAGCCATTTGAGGTGCCAATCTATTTCGCCGGGCTGAAGCCCGGTGCTTCCACCGAAGTCGAGGACATTTCGTATGTAGTGATCAATAGCCCCGGAGGTCACGTCGTAAACGCCGATTTTTTGTCGTCGAAGGCGATTCCTGTCATACTCGAAATTCAGAAGGCGATTCTCCGCAATTTACGCGTTGATGGGGTTCCCTGCGCACCCGACTCGAGAGGAGACATGCAAACTTCGAGCAAGGAAACGGTACAAACCGCCAGCTCACCTCGCACCAGACATCCGCGAAAGCGGAGTGCCGCCGGGAGTTTCATTGCGGCGGCGATTCTGGCCGCCTTCTACCTCGCAACCAGTATCTATATCGCGTCCCATCGCGTCTTCTGGTTCGACGAACTGTTCACCATGCGCATCGCGCGACTGCCCGATATCAAAGCTATCTGGACCGCTCTCGGTCACGGCGCCGATTCCTTGCCTCCGGCCTACTACATGGTCGTCAGGCTGTTTGGCGGCTTGTTTGGAAGCAGTGAAGTCGCAGCCAGATTGCCATCCGCCCTGGCGTTAGCGGCCGGTTTGCTTCTGATCTTCGATTGCGCGCGCCGCCTGACCGATGGTTTGCATGGGTTGATCGCGCTCGCGGTGGCCACCTGCTCTTTTTTGCCTTACTACGGCTACGAGGCCCGCTCGTACGCCCTCTACTTCATGCTTTCGGCGCTCGCCTTATGGGTGTGGTTTTGCACCCGCGACGACAAGAGGTCGTCGGCCATTTTCTTCGGGGTTGTGCTGTGCTTGGGCGTGACCATGCACTATTACTTCGTCCTGTGCCTGGCGCCCTTTGCGATGTGGGAGATTCTTCGCGGAAAGCGCGGGCAACTGGCCTCGCCAAAACTGATTGCCGGATTTGTGGGAGCCATCGTTCCTGCCGCGCTGCTGTCGCCAATTATCTTGTCGTTCTCCCGCAAATTTGCGATCGGCTTCTGGAATCGCCCTTCGCTCGGCGAACTCAGGGCAATCTTCCCGCAGCTATTTCCCGATGGTTTGTTCCTGCTGGTGCTGATTGTGATCTGGATTGTTCTGGCCGACTCGGACAAGAAGAATGCTGTTTTGCAGCCCATGCAATCGGGTGAAGCCATCGGCTGGTTATTTCTCTGCATTCCGTTGATCGGCTTCCTTCTGGCGGAGTGGAAGACCAATGCATTCTTTAGCCGCTATTTCATTGGGGTGCTTCCGGGCGTGTCCATTGCATTCTCGTGTTGGGTGTGGCGGCATTTCCGCAATGCCGCGATGGTGTCGGTTGGGATATTTCTGCTCCTCACAGGGTGGGGAATGGCGACACAAATGAAAGTGGTGCGCCACCCGGAGTCGATTGAGGCCACCGGTATAAGGCAGTACCTGGAGTTGGAAAGTTCGTTGGCGATCGAGGGAAAACGCTATTTGGTGTTCTCGAATCCGCTTCTTTTCCTCGAGGCGCAGTACTATTCCAATCACCCCGAGGAGTGCATCCTGCTGCTGCCTTCCGACTTCACTCAGGACGTGGATCCCAGGCGGACCACCCCCGATCCCTACTTGCACCAGCGTCTCGAGTTGAACTTGTCGCAATATTATCCAATGCAATTCTGGAGAATCGACGACCTCAGAAACCATGCCGCAGAAGCCGCATTGATTGAACCGCCGCCGGACATCCTGAGTCAGGTGAAGCAGGCTGGCTTCACCGTTGAGATGCGGTTCTCGAAGCCGCCTTCGGTTGCGTATCTGCACTGAAGGCCGCGGCTTAAGGCGCTTCTTAGCCCGCCTCCGCGTGATCGGCCGCTTCGCGCAGGACTGGCAGCAGTACAGTTAATCTGGTCTTCCCCCCGGAGCACTCGGCCAGCAGTTGGCCTTCGTGCTTTTCGACCAGGTTCTTTGCGGACCACAAGCCCAAACCCGTGCCAACATCTTTCTTGGTAGTAAAGAATGGCTCGAAGATCTTGCCCAGATGGTCCGGTTGAATGCCACTGCCATTGTCCTCGACCTCAACCCGCACCGCTGGGCGACCGCCATTGTCGTCGCTTAAGTTGAGCGTAAGCACACCATCGGGCGGCAGAGCATCAATCGAGTTCAGAATGAGATTCGACAAGACCTGCCTTATTTCTCCCGCGGATCCCACAAACTGAGAATGGTTTCGATAGTTACGAATGACGTGTATTTTTCTGGCTTCGATCCGCCTGCCGTAAAACGCCAGGATTTCGTCGAGCAGGTTCGGGATGTTCACTGGCGCAGGCGAGGTGTTGTCTTTGTAGAAAGCCAGGGTTTGCCGGGCCACGGCTGCGACCCGGCTCAGTTCCTGTTCCGCCAGCGACAAATAGCCTCGGCCCTCGGCGCTCAGCCCGGAATCGCGGTCCAGCAAGAACAGCAGGTTCATGATCGCTTCCAGCGGGTTGTTGATTTCGTGGGCGATGGTGGCCGCGAATCTTCCCGCTGTGGCAAGCTTCTCGGCGTTGCGCAGGGCGGCGTCCACCTCACGCTGTCTGGTAACGTCGCGAAACACCAGCACCACGCCGATTAGCGCCCCTTGGGCATTGCGGATGGGCGCTGCGCTGTCATCGATGGCAACCTCGGTACCGTCTGCCCGGCGCAGGACCGTGTGGTTGGCAAGTCCGACGGCGGCGCCGGTGCGGACCACCTTTGCCACCGGATCTTCTGCGGGCCTACGCGTGACCTCGTTGAAGATGGCAAACACTTGCCCTAGCGGCCGGTCCCGGGCTTCGTCGCTGGTATACCCGGTGAGCGTAGCCGCGACCTCGTTGAGGAATACGACACGCCCGGAGGTGTCAGTTGCCAGCACCGCATCGCCGATACTGCGCAACGTGGTATCGAGCCACTCCTTTTGCTCCAGCACCGCCGCCGCCGCGGCATCCGACTTGCGCATCTCGCGGGTCAACAGTCCGCCGAAAACCAGCAAAGCTGCGGCGGCAATCGAGGTGGCGATGACAAACGCCAAGGTCGCTGAGCGCGTGCTGGCTTTCATCTCCGCCACCNNCCTCGGGTTGACCGGCACGGGCCATGGCGATGGTGTCGGCGAGTTGCTTCAGTTGGGCGTGGCTGAGGTCGCGGAGTTGCTGCACCTGGGTTCTCTGCAGCGCAATGTCGGCGGTCAGCGCGGCGACGCGATCGAGTTGACCATCGACTTCCCGAGAAGCCCGGTCGTAGGGTTCCAGGTAGCGCGGATCACCGGTATAGAGGTATCCCCTTTGACCGGTTTCAGCATCCACAAGCAAGGATTTCAGCCGCTCGGTTTCCAGCGACACCTGCTGGCTGTGTTCAACCAGGGCGTTGTTCCTATTTACGCGCTGAAACGACAAGAAAGTGACATAGCTGTTGATGGTTAGAACGATCAGGAGAAGAACAATTCCCAGCCACAGCGGTTTGAGATCGTTACGCATGGTGCGCGTTCACGGCAGTTCCGTTTGATTCACCAGGACGACGCTGGAGGGGAAAATCCTAGCAGGTTTGCAGTATGTGACACAGCGCCGATCCGGATATCGCAGCATTTGAAGCGGGGAATTGGGTAGCACTCCTGGCGGGAGTGGCGTCTGCTGCTGAGGGGCCCTGTCCAACGGACTTTAATCGTCGGTCCATGTAGCACACTGCAACCCGGATCAAGATTCTAGCCGATCCGAAGGTTCGCGCGGGAAACACATCGTGATGGCGTTTCTTGCCTCCGAATGCCTTCCTCACACGGGAAGCAGGGCACCCCTAGGACGCCCTGTTCCCCGGTCGCTGGCAGTCGCGAAGCCAACTCCTAGCGCAAAATGCCAACCGCCGCCGCGCCACCGCCGTTGGAGGCATTGCTATTGCCGTTCTGCTTCAGCCAGACGGCCAGGTTGTTCTGCTGCTGGCCACGTAGCTCAACGCAGCTGCTAATCGCCTCGATAGCTTCTCTTTGGTTGCGTTCCGTGCCGGGGAACGGGTGCTGCTGGAAGAACTGCTGCACCTCGCTCGCCTTCTGAGTGTCGCAGAAACTCTGCGCTCCGTAGAGAAACACACCCACGCCTCCCAATCCGCCGCCGGTCTTCTTCATGAGGTCGTCAAAGTGCTCGCGCATGAAGTCCCACGCGGCATTCTGGCTCGCTGGGTTTCTCAGCAGACCGATGAGGATGTACAGGTCCTGGCCCCGAACCTCCTGGGTCAGCGTCGAATCAAGCATTTGTTGGATCAGTGCGGGCTGGGAGAAGTCCGCCAAAGCGTAGAAATACCGGTAGTACTGTTGGGGGGACTTTACCTTCTGCATCTGCGCCTTGAACTGATTGTAGAGTTCAGCATCGCCATGATGAGCGGCAACTGAAACTACAGCGCCCGCCAGCGTGGGATCGATCGAAGCCGGGTCCTTCATGTACTCCTGCACCATGGTACGGGCCTGCTGGATGACCTCCGTGTCGTTGGCGTCGTTTCCCAAACCTTCAAACAGGATGGCGCGTTTCTGCTTTTGCTCCGGCGTGTCATCCGGACGAGCGGTGTAGCCCAGTTGTTGCAAAGCCGGAGAAAACGCACCGCGGAGCCATGCCTGAAACGCGGGCCGATCGGCGTCGGTTACGAGGTGCTCTCTGATGAACTTGAGATGGTTTCCGAAAGACTCGAGCAGCACACTTCCCGGTGTGCTCTTTAACTGGTCGCCCAATGCAAGATAGTCGCCAACATTGTGCTGCCCAATGCGCATCAAGGCCCATTCGTTACCCGTCAGCGCGATACGCTCGTCCGAAGTGAGTCCCTTCTCCACCGCGTTGCCGAGTTGCCGCATGGCGGCGGCGTCGTAGTCGAAGCGATAGTAGCCCAGCGCACCGGCATCGGGGAAAACGAACTTCGAGCATCCCTTCAAAGTAAATTTCTGCTGCCGCGCGGTCAGCAGGAAGCATTGCTGTTGGCCCGCACCGGTCTCGCTAATGCCCTTGGCGCAGATGGGAATCTGCCAGATCTGGTCGTTGGGCTGTTTGAATTCTTCCGGAGTATTGAAGTAGCGCTTTTGCGTGATGTTCAGCGTGGTGCTGCCGCCTTCGCACTTGGCGTTGACCTCCACATACGGGGCACCGGGTTGCATGACGAAGGTCGGCATGATGGTGTCGACAGGCTTCTGGGAGCTGCGCGCCATGGCGTTCCAGAAATCGGCAGCTATGGCATTGCCGTAGGCATGCTCTTTCAGGTAGAGGTTGACACCCGCACGGAAGGTGTCATGCCCAAGATACGATTCGAGCATGTGCAGAACCGACGCCGTCTTGCCGTAGGCGATGCCGTCAAAGAGCGACTGGATCTGGGCGCGCGTCTCGGCTTCCTGGTGAATAGGACGCGTGTTCTTCACCGAGTCACCACTCAGGGACTCATCCGTGCCGTCAACCACGCGCTGGGACAACATCCACTCCGGTTTCCATGGTTCGAGAGGGTGCGGTGTCATCCAGGTGGCAAAGCCTTCGTTGAGCCAGATGTCGTCCCACCACGCCGCGGTGACCAGATCGCCGAACCACTGGTGTGCAACCTCGTGGGCGATGGTCTCGGCTACTTCCTGTTTGGCGCCGACAGATGCGGTCTTATCGTCAATGAGCAGCGCCGCCTCGCGGTAAATGATGGCGCCCCAGTTCTCCATGGCGCCAGCCTGGAAGTCAGGCACCGCAATGTTGTCCAGCTTGGGCAACGGATACTTGATTCCGTAGTAGTTGTTGTAATAGTGGAGGATCGCTTTAGTGGCCTCCAGCGGGAAGTGGGTCAGGTTTTCCTTGCCGGGAACCGTGCACACGCTGACTTTGACACCATCCACCTGATCGGAAGCGCACTTCCAATCGCCCACGGTCAGCGCCACCAGATAGCTCGACATCTTGGGCGAAGTGGAGAATTTTATGGTGTGCTGGTCGCCCGGTCCGGGAGTGTCGGAAACAATCTCGCCGTTGGAGATCGCCGTGTCACCTTTATCTACGATCGCAGTGAGGTCAAACGTCGCTTTGTAAGACGGCTCGTCAAAGCACGGAAAAGCCACGCGCGCATCCGTTGATTCCATCTGCGAGACTTCGTACTTCTTACCTTTGTAGGTACTGAGGTAGAAACCGCGCAACTTGTCGTTGAGATGGCCGGTGTATTTGATGTGTACGGTCGCTGCTCCCGCCGGAAGTTCGTTGTCCACGGTGAAGGTCGCCATTTCGTTTTTTTCATCGCTGGAAACCTTGGCCGTCTGGGTCCGTCCGCCTGCAGTCACCGTCACGTCGTGAAAATCAATTTCCACTGCATTCAGCGTGACGGTCCTGGTGGGTTTGGCAAGCTTGAGGTCGATGGTCTCGTCGCCGCCAAACGTGTTGTCAGGGAAATGGATGGTAATAGCGAGCGAATAATGATCGGGAGAAGCACCGCCGGGAAGGCGTTGCGCGACAGCGGTGCAGCAGGTCAGCAGGCCGACTGCGAACACAAGCAGGGTTCGTTTCATAGCACACTCTGGAGGAAGTTAAGATGCCCAACAATTACGAAAGGAGATACGCGCAGAACCCGGTCGCGGTTCCGCGCCGGTCCCACTTTTATTGGACGAATGTGCCAAAAATGGGTGAGCAGGCGGTCTGAGACGCCTTGGAGTTGAGTCGAAGTGGCGGCCCAAAGGGATGAGTGGATCGTCGAGGGACCATGATTCGTGGCGCACGGTTGGCTGATTCACGCTGCCGTCTGCCGGACACCGTTGAGGATGGTTTCGCGGCAGCGGTTTACTCCAAACCAATACGCCAGCTCCCGGTAATCCTGCGCATCGAAAATCGCTACGTCGGCGTCTTTGCCCGGCTCGAGGCTGCCCTTCCTCCCCTGCAAGTGCAGCGCGCAAGCGCCGTTGTAGGTTGCGGCGACCAGCGCTTCCGCCGGCGACATCTTCATGTGCGTACACGCTACCGACAGCACGAACGGCATGGACGCGGTGGGCGAGGTGCCCGGATTGTAGTCGGTCGCTAAGGCGACCGGGACTCCGGCTTCCAGCAATCTTCGCGCCGGCGGAAAGTTGTCGAGACCGAGGAAATAGTTGGCCGCGGGAAGCAAGGTCGCGACCGTGTCGAGCTTCGACAAAACCGCAACGTCTTCGTCGCTGACGAAGTCAAGGTGGTCGAGCGAGGCGGGACGGAATTCGAGGAGGGGAGCGAGTTCCGCAGGGGTGATCTGGCACACATGAGCCCGCACGCCGAGATTGTGTTCGACGGCGCTGCGAAGAATTCGAAGAGACTGCTCCATGCTGAACGCGCCGCGCTCGCAGAAGACGTCAACGTAAGCGGCGAGTTTCAGCTTGGCGGCGGTGGGAATCATGTCTTCGCAAATAATGCGGACGTACTCTTCGGGATTTTCGCGGTGCTCCGGAGGGACCACGTGCGCCGCCAGCAGCGTCGCCACCACCCAGCCCGGCCACTGATGTGACGCTTCGCGAATCGCCTCCAGCGATTTCATCTCGGCGGCAAAGTTCAGGCCGTAGCCAGACTTGCATTCGACCGTGGTAGTGCCGTGCCTCGCCATCTCGTCGAGGCCGCGAACCACGTGGGCGGCAAGCTCCTGTCTCCGGGCGTCGCGCACACCGCGCAGGCTGGCGCGAATGCCGCCACCAGCGTCGGCAATCTCTTCATAAGTGGCGCCGGCAATGCGCTTCTCGAAATCAATCAGGCGCGGTGCGGTAAAGACCGGATGGGTGTGCGAGTCAACAAAGCCGGGGAGTACGACCTTGCGCGAGCAATCGATCTCGTCAACATGCGCCGATTTCGCCGTGAGGAGTATGTGCTTCGCGACCTCGTCAGTCGTACCGACTGCGACGATCTTGCCTTCGGCGATGAGCATCGCGCCGTCTTCAATGATGCCCAGCTCGCGCATCTCCGCGCCGCGGCGTGGGCCGGAGCCTGCAGAGGGGCTGCGCAAGGTCAGCAGTTGCGCGGCGTGGGTGAGAAAAGTGGCGGGAGAACGCTGAGTGTCGGAATGCAAATCTTTCTCGCTTCGGTCGCCAACAGCAGGTCCCCTCGACTCACCCGCCGCGGCGGCCTCGGCCGGGATGACAGATTCATAGATTATGCCAGCTATAGGGGTCCTTCGACTCCGGCGGCCAAAAACAGGCCGCCTTCGCTCAGGATGACAAACTCACTTTACGATCTTCAATGGCTGACTGCTGACCGCTGAATGCCGACTGCTGAATGCTATTGGCTAGTTGTAGTTACTAATTGCTAGCTGCTAGTTGCTAGCTACTAGTTGCTATCCCCCATCGGCACCTTGATCCCCTTTTCCTTTGCAAAGCTTTTCGCTTCGTCGTAGCCTGCATCCACGTGCCGGGCCACGCCGATTCCCGGATCGTTCGTCAGCACGCGCTCGATGCGCTTGGCCATGGCATCGGTACCATCAGCGACGGTCACCTGTCCCGCGTGCTGCGAGTATCCGATGCCGACGCCGCCACCGTTGTGGATCGATACCCACGACGCGCCGCTTGCGGTGTTCAGCAAGGCGTTCAGCAATGGCCAGTCGGCGATGGCGTCGCTGCCGTCCTTCATAGACTCGGTTTCGCGGAAGGGCGATGCGACCGAGCCGCAATCCAAGTGGTCGCGGCCCATCACGATGGGCGCCTTGATTATTCCTTTCTTCACTAGGTCGTTCATCGCCAATCCAAATTCTGCGCGCTCGCCATACCCAAGCCAGCAGATGCGCGACGGCAGCCCTTGGAACTTGATCCGCTTGCGCGCCAGGTCGATCCAGCGGCTGAGGATTTTGTTTTGCGGAAACATCTGCAACACCAGATCGTCGGTGGTGTGGATGTCGGCCGGATCGCCCGAGAGCGCCACCCAGCGGAACGGTCCGCGCCCTTCGCAGAATAGCGGACGAATGTACGCGGGCACGAATCCGGGAAAGTCGTAGGCGTTCTTCACCCCGTGCTCGAAGGCGAAGGTGCGAATGTTGTTGCCGTAGTCGAAGGTGACCGAGCCCATCTTCTGCAGCTTCAACATGCCTTCGACGTGGCGCGCCATGGTGTCGAGCGAGCGCTCGACGTATGCCTTGGGATCGCCCTTGCGCAGCGCCAGTGCCTCTTCCAGCGACATGCCGCTCGGCACATAGCCATTCAGCGGATCGTGCGCCGAGGTCTGGTCGGTGAGAATGTCGGGCACCACGCCGCGCTCGGCCAGCTCGGGAATAATGTCGCCGCAATTGCCCACCAGCCCGACTGAGATGTTCTCCTTCTTGCGCACCGCGTTCTTCAAAATGCGCAACGCTTCGTCGAGCGAGTTGACCATGAAGTCGCAATAGCCGGTGCGCAGGCGTTTCTTGATGCGCTCGGGATCGACCTCGATGCCGAGGTAGCAGGCGCCGGTCATGGTCGCGGCCAGCGGTTGTGCGCCGCTCATGCCGCCCATGCCGCCGGAGACGATCAGCTTGCCTTCGAGATGGCCACCCAGATGCTGCTCGCCTGCCGCCGAGAAGGTCTCGAACGTGCCCTGGATGATTCCTTGCGTGCCGATGTAGATCCACGAGCCGGCAGTCATCTGGCCGTACATGATGAGGCCCAGCTTCTCCAGTTCGTTGAATTTTTCCCAGTTCGACCAGTGGCCCACCAGGTTCGCGTTGCAGATGAGCACGCGCGGCGCGTAATCGTGCGTCTGAAAGATGCCGACCGGCTTGCCCGATTGCACCAGCAGCGTCTCGTCGTTCTCCAGCGACCTCAGCGAGTTGACGATGGCGTGGTAGCAGTCCCAATTGCGGGCGGCGCGGCCGGTTCCGCCATACACCACGAGGTCCTGCGGGCGCTCGGCGACGTCGGGGTCGAGATTGTTCATTAACATGCGCATGGCGGCTTCCTGGCCCCACCCTTTGCAGGAGAGCTGATTGCCGCGCGGCGCTTTCACGGGGACATAGGTAGGACTAGCTATATCGGTTGCGACTGGCATGACAGCACGATGGTAGCAGTAGCCAGTGGCCAGTTGCCAGTAGTCAGTAGTCAGTTGCCAGTTGTCAGTTGCCCATTCGGTCGAAATAATTCGACCCGCGGTCTAACCACCGGGGTTTAGCTTCAGACCGGCAGTAATGGCCATCCATCGGGACTGGCCGCGGGATGTCGAATTCACCAACTATTCACGCTCTGTTCATTGTCCTCTGATGTAGGCGAGCGGTCTCGCAAGTAAGCTATCTTCAATTGCAAACCTGATCGGAGAGAGTGGGGAGATGGCCAAACAGCCGCTCCCCGATTTTTATTGCAGTGGCCGGTTCGCAGTGCCCAATTCCCATTTGCTAGTGGTGAGTTGTCGGTTGCCAGTTCCAGCATTCGAACTACTGGCAACTGGCAACTGACTACTGGCTACTGCAGTTCACTCGCTTATAATCTCCCCACATGTCCGAGTCCTTGCCGCCATCCACGACTCCTCCAAGTGACGTGTTAGCCCGCGAAATGCGCGACCGCGCGCGCGAGATGTTCGAGCACGCTCTGTCGGAGTGCAGTATTCCGCAGGCCTTTTCCAAACACGTGCTCTACGATCGCGGCGAGCTAAGCCTGGGAAACAATACCTATGCGCTGGGGGCGTTCTCGCGGACGCTGGTGGTTTCCATCGGCAAAGCCGCACATACCATGGCGGAGGCGCTCGCTAACACCGTCGGAAACAGGTTCACGGGAATCATTGCCTGTCCCAACGCGCCGCCAGCACAACTGTTTGGCTTTTGCTATTTCCTAGGCGGACATCCGCTCCCCAATGAGGAGTCGCTGCGCGCCGGCGATGCCATCCTGCGGCTGCTTGGCGCACCGTCGGCGCAAACGCTGGTTGTCTATCTGATCAGCGGAGGAGCTTCGGCGATCGCCGAGAAGCCCATCAGCGCGGGTATTTCGCTCGCCGATGTGGTGCAGACTTATAAGGCGCTGGTGCTCTCGGGAGCGCCCATCGCCGCGATCAACGCCATTCGCAAACATCTGTCGGCCTTGAAGGGCGGACGGTTGGCGCGCGCGGCCGCGCCTTCCTACCAGGTATCGGTCCTAGTCTCCGATGTGCCGGAAGGGGCACTGGATGCGCTGGCCTCGGGTCCCACAATGCCAGACACCACTACGGTCGCCGACTGTTACGCCATCGTGAAGCGTTACCAGTTGCTGAAGGACTTTCCCGCCAGTGTGCGCACGTTGTTTGAACGCGAGCAGTTGGAGGAGACGCCCAAGCAAAACGATCTTGTGTTTGAACGGTCCCGCTACACCACGGTGCTTTCGAACGCTACCGCGGTCAACGCTGCGGTCGAACGCGCGGTGTTGGGTGGTTTCGCCGTCGAGGTGGACAACAGTTGCGACGATTGGGACTACGAACGCGCTGCCGATTACCTGCTGGGAAGGCTGCGCGAATTACGCCGAGGCGTCGCGCGCGCCTGCCTCATCTCGGGTGGTGAGGTCACGGTGAAGGTGGGAGCGAAGGCGGGCATTGGCGGACGCAATCAGCAGTTCGCGCTTTATTGCGCGCAGAAAATTGCGGGCGAGAACATTACTGTGCTGAGCGCGGGGACCGACGGCGTGGATGGCAATAGCGATGCGGCCGGCGCGGTGGTGGATGGAACCACAGCCGAACGGGCCCAAATGCGCGGATTGGACGTCGCCGCAGCTTTGATGCAGTTCAATGCCTACCCGCTGTTTGACGCCATCGGCGACAGCATCATGACCGGACCGACCGGCAACAATGTAAGGGACCTTCGAATCTTGATGGCGTATTAGGCAGGCTCAGGGCAGGCTCTGAAGGTGCGCCCCTGCAAAACACCGACTTAGCCCACCGGTTGCGTTTGGCGCTCCAGCGCTTGCATGGTGGCCAGGATGGTATCGGTTACCAAGTCGATCCCTGGGTCCGAGCTCAACATCATGTGGTAAAGGTGACGGCAGGGCCACTCGGCATTGAAGTATTTCCGGATGAAGGCGGCGCGTTCGCGATCGATGGTGTCCACCATCTCCTCGGCGTATTTCTCATCCATCTTGAGCTTGACCATGCGGCGGATTTTCACCTCGCGCGCGCCATACACGAAAACGCGAAATGTGTCCTGCCGGTTTCTGAGGATGTAGGGCGCACCGCGGCCAACGATCACGCAGTTTCCTTCTTCGCCCTTCTTCTCAATGATGCTGGTCGCCAGTTCCACCATCTCGTCGGCGCCGAACAGTTTGTCATCCGAAATCGGCAGCGAGCGCTCGTAACTGCCGCGCCAAAATACCTTGGCCAGGCGATGCATGAGCGGGTCACATTTCTCTTCCCGGCGCGCGACTGCTTTTTCGTCCACGGAGGCGAGCTTTGCGATCTCGCAGGTGAGTTGCCGATCCAGAAGCTGCCATCCCTTGCGCCGCGCCAACTGCGCGGCGACCAGGCTGCCACCGGCGCCATACTCGCGTTCGACGGTAATCACCCTGAACATCGGACTCCCACCCCGCTAGGAGAATCATAGCGCAAGCTGCGCCGCCCAAACCATAGCAGAAAGGGGTTGCCAAGGCGAAGGTTGCCTCCGATCCCTGCAGTCATGCGTGTCGATAATTGTTAAGTCTTGTAATGCATAGGGAGACCGTTGCGCCCGCGGGGTTGGTAACGACATCAAAAGAGTTAGGCAAGAGGAGGCTACGATTATGCGAAGACTACTGCTGTTTAGCCTGCTGCTGACAATGAGCGCGGCCGCGGTAGCTCAGACATCTCCAGCGACGGCGGCGAGTCAGCCAGCTTCGACTTCGGCAGTTCTGATGTCGAGCAATGGGCCGGTGGTGGCCGATTATGGCAAACAACCACAGTCGAGCGACCCGGTGGAAAACAACATCGCCAAGGAAGTTCGCCATGAGTTGCTGATGCTGCCTTACTACTCTCTGTTCGACGATCTGGAGTACACCGTGCAGGGCCGCACCGTGACCCTGAGCGGCAGTGTTACCAGCGAGCACGGAGTAACCAAGACAGATGCCGAAAATGCGGTGAAGCGCATCGAAGGCGTGGACAAGGTCATTAACAACATAAAGATCTTGCCAGCGTCGCCGATGGACCAGCGGGCGCGGATCAAGGTTTATCGGTCCCTGGAAAACACGGCATCGCTGTCCCGGTATTTCTGGGAGGCGGCACCCAGTATCCACATCGTGGTCGACAATCAGCGGGTCACGCTGAAGGGCTTCGTGATGAACGAGATGGACAAGAACCTGGCTACCATGGCCGCCAAGCAGGTGCCTGGTATTTTTCAGGTGACCAATGAATTGCGGGTTGTGAAATGACCCATTAGACCCGCGGATTGGTGGGAGCCCACGCATTTATGCGGGGGAAGGGGCGCTTCAGCGCTCGAGAAAAAGTTCGACTTCGATCATGCGCTTTAGCGCTGGGATCAAGAAATCCCGGGGCTGAAGCCCATTTCATAATCGAACGCTTTTCGCTGGACTAAAGTCCAGCTTCCCCCTGCTGAAGCAGGCGGCTTCCACCAAAAGCATTTCCCAGAATTTTTCCGTAGCCTGTTAAGGAATGCCTCACCTGTTGCCAATACAGGTGAGGCTGCACTATGGACGCTAATAACGCGCTGGACAAGGTATGCTTTCAATATGGAACGCGGACTGTCAGCGCTGGCGGAAGGTTTTTCCTTTGATGTAGTAGTGATTGGGGCCGGCCCGACCGGCCTCGCCTGTGGTATTGACGCCAAACGCGCCGGCCTCACTGTGGCCAATATCGACAAGGGCTGCCTGGTCAACTCGCTGTACAACTACCCCAGCAACATGACGTTCTTCACCACGCCTGAACTGCTGGAAATCGGCGACCTTCCTTTCTCCAGCCCCAACCAAAAGCCCACCCGTCAGGAAGCGCTGGAGTACTACCGCAAAGCCGCCGAACATTACCAACTCGATGTGCGGCAGTACGAACCGGTATCGAAGATCGAAGGCGGCGACAATCATTTCGTCGTGCACACCACCAACCTGCATGGCCACGCGCGCGAATACCATGCCCGCAAGCTGGTCCTGGCGACCGGCTATTACGACCGGCCGAATTACATGAACATTCCGGGCGAAGATTTGTCCAAGGTCATGCATTACTACCGCGAGCCGCATCCCTTTTTTGGACTTAACGTGCTGATCGTCGGCGGAAAGAATTCGGCGGCGATTGCCGCGCTGGAATTATGGCGCCACGGCGCACGAGTCACGCTGGTGCATCGTGGGCCGGGAATCAGCAATTCGGTGAAGTACTGGATCAAGCCCGACATCGAGAACCGCATCAAGGCGGGACAAGTGACCGCCTATTTCAACACCCGCGTGCGGGAAATCACTTTGGAGCATGTTGTGCTCGATACGCCGCAAGGTGAGGTGACGCTGCAGAACGACTACGTTTTTGCGCTCACCGGCTATCATCCGGATTTTGAATTTCTCTGCGCGCTCGGCGTCAAATTGAGCGGCGAAGCTGACAAGCGGCCAGTCGTCAATCCTCAGACCCTGGAAAGCAATGTGCCGGGAATTTATCTGGCGGGCGTAATTGTCGCCGGCATGCGCACCAGCGAAATCTTTATCGAGAACGGACGTTTCCACGGACAACTCATCGCAGCCGACTTGAAGCAGAAGCTGAAGACGGAAGCCGTGTCGGCGTAAAAGTTGCCGGATGCGGCGAGATCAATCTACCCCAGAGTGACCGTCCCCCCGCCTATTTGTTCGTTGATCAGGCGCGCGACCAGCGGCTTCAAAGCCTCTCCGGTTTTGCTGAGCACGAAGTCATTCTTCTCCTCCGACCAGTCGAGCTTGAAGCTGGTGGACAGCGCTGAGATCCAGATTTGCCGCACCGGTGAATTCGGCGAGATGACGAACCTCCCCGGAGGCTCTTCGAAGCTGATATGGAGCGCGCCGGAATTTTCTTCCACCTCGAAGTCGGCATCGCCTTCCGCGGCGTAGAGACTGCGCTTCAATGCTTCCAATGCCGTATCTGCGCGGCGGCGAAAATCCTGTTCGTCCATGCCGGAATTATACGTGCCGGTTGAGCCTGCGAACTACCGCACCACGCCTTCCAGCGGAGAGCTCGCGGTCGCATACAGCTTCTTCGTCATGCGGCCAGCCAGGTAGGCCTGGCGTCCAGCTAGAACTGCGTTCTTCATGGCTTCGGCCATCAGCACCGGGTCCTGCGCTCCGGCGATGCCGGTGTTCATCAGCACGCCATCAACCCCAAGTTCCATCGCGATGGCCGCGTCCGAAGCGGTGCCCACGCCCGCATCCACGATGAGCGGCACCTCGGTGATGATCTCCCGCAGGATGCGAATGTTCGGCTGGTTTTGAATGCCCATGCCGCTGCCGATAGGTGCACCGAGGGGCATTACCGCGCTCGCCCCGGCGTCAATCAGGCGCTTGGCAACCACAATATCATCAGAGGTATACGGCAGAACAGTAAAGCCTTCCCTTACCAATATGCGGGTCGCTTCGATGGTGGCCTGCACGTCGGGAAACAGAGTTTGTTGATCGCCGATGACCTCAACCTTTACCCAATCGGAGAGTCCGACCTCACGTCCCAGACGCGCGGTGCGGATCGCCTCGTCGGCGGTGTAGCAGCCGGCGGTGTTGGGCAGCAGAAAATATTGCTGGGGATCGATGTAGTCGAGCAGCGACTCCTTGCTGCGGTCGAGGTTCACGCGGCGCACCGCGACCGTGACCATCTCGGCGCCGCTGGCCGCGAGGGCGCGCGCGGTCTCCGGTCCTGACTTGTATTTACCCGTGCCCACGATCAGGCGCGAACGGAACTGCCTGCCTGCAATAGTGAAGTTGAAGGAGTCCATGCGCATATTGTAATGAAAAGCGGAAGAGAGTGGGGTGATCGGTCGCACAGAAGCTGTCAGCTATCAGCCGTCAGTTTTCAGCCACTGCGGCTTGGAGGGCGAAAATCCAGCCCCGCAGCCGGGGTCCAGATTAGACTTGGTGTTTAGCAAACAGCAACCTTTGCGCCCGCCGTCCGTCGTCATTTAGATTGTGAAGAATGGCGACAACAGGTGAACGATTCGAGCGCGCCGTATCCATCATGGCGCGGCTGCGTGGTCCCGGCGGATGTCCCTGGGACCGCGAACAGACCTTCGACACAATCAAACCTTACACGCTGGAGGAAACCTACGAGGTGCTGGAAGCCATTGACGCCCGCGACTGGGATGAGCTTCCTGGCGAACTCGGCGACCTCCTATTGCAAGTGCTTTTCTACTCGGAGATGGCAGCGGAGGAAAAACGTTTCTCCATCGACGATGTGCTTGACCGGCTCTCCAACAAACTGATCGATCGACATCCGCATGTCTTTGGCGACGTGAAAGCCGACACTCCGGCCGACGTCTTGCGCAACTGGCACGCGCTGAAAGCGGAGGAGAAGAAGAAACGCCAGACGGAGTCCGGAGAGAAAGGGAAGGAGCAAGATCATCTCGAGTCCGTTCTGGCCGGTGTGTCTTCCGCAGTACCGGCGTTGATGGAGGCCTACAAGATCAGCTCCCGCGTGGCCAATGTTGGCTTCGATTGGCCCAACATCGAGGGGCTATTCGATAAATTGAGCGAGGAGACCGAGGAGCTTCGCCAATATCTGGAGGAGTATCCCGCGCCGGGTCCGCGTCCTGAGTCGGCCGCAGGCGTGGCGGGCGCGCGCGGCGCCAAGATTTCCCCGGAATTGCGCTCGCGGCTGGAGGACGAGGTTGGCGACCTCCTGTTCGTACTGGTGAACATCGCACGCTACCTCGCACTCGATCCCGAGTCAGCGCTGCGCAAGACGAACCGCAAGTTCCGCCGGCGCTTCGAGTATCTTGAAGACAGGCTTCGTGAACAGGGACGCAAGCCGTCCGGCGCGTCACTCGACGAAATGGAGTCGCTGTGGCAGGAATCGAAGCGGCAGGAAAAAGCGTGACCGCAAACAGCATCGTCCTCCGCAACTGCACCGAGCTGGAGGAGTTTCGCGCCTGCCTGGCCTTGCAGAAGGAAGTCTGGGGATTTGCGGATAACGAGTTAGTGCCGTTACGAATTTTTTCCCTGGCGCCCAAAATTGGCGGGCAAGTGATCGGCGCGTGGGACGGCGAAACGCTGGTGGGCTTTGCCTTCTCGATTCCGGGAATCCGCAGCGGGCATCCCTATTTGCACTCGCATATGCTTGCGGTCAGGGAAGGCTATCGCAATACCGGACTGGGCCGTCGCATCAAGTTGTATCAGCGCGAGGACGCCATCGCACGCGGTTACAAATTGTTGGAGTGGACCTTCGATCCGCTGGAGATCAAGAACGCTTACCTCAATCTGGAGCGCCTGGGGGCCATCGCTCGCCGTTACAACATCAATCAGTACGGGATTACGTCATCGCCGCTGCAGGGTTTTCTACCTACGGATCGGCTGGTTGCCGAGTGGTGGTTGACTTCGAGACGGGTTGAAACTCTGCTCTCCACCGGTAAGCATCCCGAGTTCGCCGAGGAGACGCGCGTGGAGGTCCCCGCCGAGATCTATGCGTGGAAGGAACAGCCAGACACGCGGCAGAAAGCAGCGGCGGTGCAGCTACGCAACCGCGAGGCATTCTTGTCGGCGTTCTCGCGCGGACTGGCTTGCCTGGGCTATGAGCGCGATGCCGGCGGCAATGGCAGGTTCCTGCTCGGACGGTGGGAGGAAGACTGGTCGTACGCGAGCAAGTGATCAATGAAGATTGAAGCCATCACCCTGCGCGAGCTGCAAATTCCGCTCGTCCACTTTTTTGAGACGAGCTTCGGACGCACCACTACGCGGCGCATTCTGCTGGTCACCGTTCATGCCGACGGGCTGGAAGGCTGGGGCGAGTGTGTCGCCGGCGAAGCGCCCTATTACAGCGAGGAATACATCGAGGGCGCGTGGGATGTAAGTGTGCGCTACCTGGCTCCAGCGCTGCTCGGAAAGACGGTGCAGGCGGGCTCGGAGGTGCCCGCGCTGCTGGCGCGCATCCGGGAGCATCGCATGGCCAAGGCGGCGCTGGAAAACGCGGTGTGGGACGCCGAAGCGCAGGAGAAGGGAACTCCGCTGTGGAGGCTGCTTGGCGGCACGCAGCGCGAAATCGCCTGCGGCGTGAGCATTGGAATCCAGGATTCGCACAAACAACTGTTGCAAAAGATCGACATCGAGCTGGCCGCCGGATACCAGCGCATTAAGGTGAAGGTGAAGCCGGGATGGGACGTCGAAGTACTGGAGAAAATTCGTGCCCGCTGGAATGGCATTTTGCTGAGCTGCGACGCTAACTCCGCCTACACCCTGGCCGACAGCGACCATCTTAAGGGTTTCGACCGCTTCAATCTGCTGATGATTGAGCAGCCGCTGTGGAGCGACGATTTCTACTTTCATGCGCGGCTACAGAAGCAGTTGCTGACCGCAATCTGCCTCGATGAAGCCATCCGCAGCGCTCGTGACGCCGAGGCCGCACTGGAACTTGGTGCCTGCCGGATCATCAACATCAAGGTCGGGCGGATGGGCGGTTTCTCCGAAGCCATACTGGTGCACGATGTGGCGCAAGCTTTCAAAGTGCCGGTCTGGTGCGGAGGTATGCTGGAGTCGGGAATTGGCCGCTCCCACAATGTGGCACTTTCGACGCTGTCGAACTTCACGCTGCCGGGTGATGTCTCGGCTTCGAAGCGATACTGGAAGGAGGACATCATCGAGCCCGAAGTCGAGGTCTCACCGCAGGGAACGATCGCAGTCAGCGACAAGCCGGGCCGGGGCTATGAGTTGCGCAAGGAGTTGATTGAAAAGCTGACGGTGCGAAAAGAAGTGCTGAAGACGTAGCGTTTCAGAAAGGCGCCGAGGTTTCTAAACACTCAATTCGAGGCGCACCTTCCCGCTTCACTTGTGTTTTGCAGCCTTCACGCCGCCACCATTTTCGGCTACTACTTCATCGCTTTTGTACAGCAACTCCAAAGCTTGGGCCGTGGTGATATTGGCGGGAACCGGATGAAAGTCGTAGGTCGTTTCCGTGGACGAAATGGTGAGCGGCTTAACCAGCAGGATCCTGCCATTGAACTGAAGGGTCTGACGCACCATCTCCCAGTGGCCTCCGCCCACTTCCTTTTGCTCGATGATGAACTTGCCCCCTTGGTAGAGCCTGCCCAGAATGCCCCAGCCGAAGTCCACATCCTTGAACAGGGTGCCATCAAAGTTGGCGAAGCGCGCCGCTCTGGGATCGATCAGCATGTCGCCTTGCATGCCCTGATACACCATGGTTTCGTGGTTCGGGGGATTGAATTTCGGGTTCGGCTTAAAGGTCAGGTGTACGAGTGGGTTGCCGTTAGGGCCGGGCTGCTCTCCCGCGTAGGCGTAGAGAAATGCGTCGGGCAGGCTGGTTAACATGAGCGAATCCCGCTGGTCTTCCTCCCTGGTGGCCTGCCTTCTCTTACGACGCGCCTCGGGATCGTTGGCGTACTTCCGTAGCTTCTGATCGTCCTTGGCCCGCTGCTCGGGCGTCAGCGGCTTGTCGTTGATGGCTATGGTTCTTAGCAGTCCCCCCTGCGGGGTCTGGATTACTGCTTTCGTAATCGAATGACCCTTTTCCTCGTCGCGGTCCTTGAACATGAAATAAACATGCGAGTTGTTGGCTTCGATCTCGTTCGCGGCAGCGCGGCGCACCAGTTCGTTGGGGTTTGGCGGTGGCTGTTGCTGCGCGTGACCCAGCACGCCGAACGTCAAGGCGGCCATTACCGCCGCTACGATTCGCCCCGCACGCTTTTCTGACAAGTCCACACCTACCTCGGAACCCTTGCGCAAAGATTGCTCCCCAACAATTAGACGAAACGCTTGGCGCCTTAGTTGCTTTATTGACAAGTTCGTTCGGGGCGCCGGGAAAACCCGTAATTGCCGCAGCTTCCAGCTAGGTGTCGGCTCCGGCGGAGGGTCTGGCGCACTTGTCCAAGAAGTTTGCGGTCAGGCTGCCCGTTTGGTTTCACTCTGTGATCTTTTTCGGAGAGTCGGCAAATTCTCATCCGGCGAGTATAAATTTGTGAAGCGGATACGCCGTGCTGAACCGGCAAAGTCGGCCAAGCGGCCCCGCATCGGCCGCTCGGTCTTGCCCCTTCTCCTAATGCGACGAACTGTCATTCCCGAGTTGCTCGACGACGATCTCGGCACAGCCGCGGAGATTGCGGCAACGCTAAGCGATTTGCGGCATATCAATCAGTGGTTCGGGGGAATGCGCACAACTACCGCGTTACTTCGTCGAGTTGCGCGCGAGTGCGGCTGCCGCAAACTCTCGCTACTTGAAGTGGGCGCAGGAGCCGGAGACGTGCCTTTGGCGGCGCAAAGTGTGCTCGCAGCAGCCGGCATTGGGCTGCAGGTGACCCTTCTGGATCGCATGTGGCCGCATCTGCCACGCGGAGTCGCAGCTTCGGTTGCCGGCGACGCCTTGCGCCTGCCCTTTCAGAATGGCACATTCGACGTCGTAAGTTCTTCGCTGTTGGCCCATCATTTTGAGCCCGAGACACTGGTGAAGTTTGCCGGCGAATCCCTGCGCGTCTGCCGGCGGGCCGTGCTGATCAACGACCTCATCCGCAGCCGCTTGCACCTGCAACTGGTTTATCTTGGATTGCCGCTCTTCCGCAGCCGCATCACTTGGCATGACGCGCCGGCGTCGGTCCGGCGGGCCTACACCTGCGACGAGATGCGGGCTGTGCTGGCCGACGCAGGCGCCAGGAAGGTTCAGGTTTCGCGACATTACCTATTTCGCATGGGCGTGCTGCTGTGGAAGTGAGAAAGGCAGCAGTTAGCTCTTAGCATTTAGCGCTTAGCTCTTAGCAACTGCTGAGATTCGCCCAATATCGTGACAGCCTTTAGACTTGTCATTGCGAGCGCAGACGGAGAGAGTGCCGCCAAATACTAAGTGCCAAATGCCAAGTGCTAACTGCTAAATGCTAAATCCCGATCCCCAATTTGATCTCGCGATCGTGGGCGCGGGCCCGGCGGGAACTTCCTGTGCAATTACCGCGGCGCGGCTGGGTGCAAGCGTCGGGTTGTTCGAAGCCAAAGACTTCCCGCGACAAAGAGTTTGCGGAGAATTTGTTTCCTCGGAATCGCTGAATGTTCTTGCCGGCCTGCTGCAAGATGTGCCAGCGGCCGAAAGGATATTTCAAACCGCGCCTGTGATCGACCGTACGCGTTTGCTGCTGGGCCAGCGGGTAATCGATGCGCCCGTCGCTCCTCCGGCCCTGAGCATTTCCCGCTATGACCTTGATGCGTTGCTATGGGACGCTGCGCGCCGGGCTGGAGCGGCGGCTCATCCCAATTGTGACGTGGTTGGCAGCGACGGTGACGGTCCGTTCACGCTGCGAACGTCTTCCGGGACAGTTAAGGCGAAAGCGCTGATCGTCGCAGCCGGCAGGTGGTCACAGTTCACCGCCGACCGGACGCTTCCGTCGGGTCCCAAATGGATCGGCCTCAAGGCGCATTTCGAGGAATCGTGGACTGAAGCCTGTACCGATCTCTATTTTTTCGCCAATGGCTACTGCGGCGTGCAACCGGTATCTCAGGGGGTGGTGAATGCCTGCGCCATGGTCCGCTCGGACCGGGCGACATCGTTGGAAGAGGTTTGGAAACTCCATCCTAGACTGGCGCGCCGAGCGGCGAATTGGCGCGCGATCATGCAGCCCGTTAGTACGGCTCCGCTGATCTATCGCCAGCCGCAGCCGGTGCGAGGGAACACGATATTCGTTGGCGACGCAGCCGCGTTTATCGATCCCTTTGCCGGGGACGGCATTTCCATCGCTTTGCGGAGCGGGTCGGTGGCCGCGCATTGTGTCTGCAACTTTCTGATGGGCCCGGCAGCGCTCAGCGAAGCAGTGGGCCTTTACCAGCAAGAGTATTTTCATCAATTTGCGCCACTGTTGTCGGCTGCTTCGCGGGTGCGCTACTTGCTGTCGTTGCCGGCCTTCGCCCAATCGGCTGCATTCGAGCTGCTGCGGTTGCCGGGATTAATCCCTTACATGATTCGCAAGACCAGAACAGCGGCTACCGGATGACCAGCACTTCCCGTATGTTGTCGCGGCCGAGAAAGAACTTGATCGAGGAGTATTCGCGGAAGAGATTTTCCACATGCCGGCTGTTGAAGATGCGTTGCAGTTTGTAGGCGCGGGCGGGCTGCAGTTCCAGGGTGTCCTTGGAAGCAATGTTATAGCGATAAAACGGAGCGTCGGGGCCGGCGTCCTTGGTGTGGAAGAAGGCCAACATGATTCCGCCCGGTTTCATGGCGACCTGGATGCGCTCGATCAGGGGCTTCACCAGAGGCTCGGGCAAAAACTCCGCGAGGTCCCAGAACATGACCGCATCGAATTCCGCTCTCGAGAAGGCGAGGTTTTCATGCAGAAAGCGTTCGACATCGAAGGTGGTGCCGCCCTCGCCGTTGGGGATGATGAGGGTTTTGTCGCTGGCAGTGCGGAGTACGTCCTCCTGGTGAAACCTATGTCCCAAGCCGGTCATGAACGTGATGCTGGCAGGCGAGGTAGAGCCCAAGTCGAGGACCTTGAGGCCTTCCTCGCGAGAGATCGACCGGATAAATTCGCTGAAGCCGGTGGAGCGACGGCTCACCTTTTGCCCGGGGACAATTTCGTCATCCGTGCTCTGCCGGACAGAGCCACCGAATAGCCTGCTGAAGATACCAGGAGCCACTGCGAGCATTGTATGAGCAGAACGTCGCTGCCATCAATCTTTTCGCGCTGGCGAAGCGGGGAAGGTTTGGCAGGATAGTCAGGATGGTGGCGAGGACGATTACGGAGCGCTTGGCGCGCAGCGCCCCGTGGAGGAAGCCATTGGCGGCTAGAACTTCTTGGGATCGAGAAGCGACCTTTGTGCCGAGTTGGCGGGCATGGGAGCTGCGGCCGCCAGCGCTGAGGCCGGCGGTTTCGTGTCCAGCTTCCCGGCAGGTTCCGGCTTCTGAATGTCAATCGTCCCCTTAAAGAAAGCTCCATCTTCGATGGAGATGCGCGCGGTGGAAATATTTCCGGTTAAGGATGCGGTTTTGCGGAGTTCGACGCGCTCGGTGGCGTGGACGTCGCCATCCACCCGGCCATGCAGAATCACATTGCGGGCTTCGATGTTGGCCCGCAACCGTCCATTGGGACCGACCGTGAGGCTTTGACCGCGCAGCGAGATAGAGCCCTCGACCTCGCCGTCGATGATTAAATCTTCACTGCCCGAAAGTTCACCCTTCACGACGACCGACTTGCCAATGGTGGCCACCTCATGGCTGCGCAAGCTCTCGCTGCGGGCAGGTTCGACCGGACGCGGTGGCGCGCTCGCAGCCGGATGAAGGGCTGAGCCTGGTGGGCCCGGCTCAGGAACAGGCGTCGTGTGTTCGTCTTCTTTGCGCTTCCACATACTGTTGAGCTCCACGCGGTCGCGGCACCGGCCAGCAGGCGTCACCGGCGCTCCTCGTTGGGAGCGCCTAAACCGCTTGCAAGAGCATACCCAACTGGCAACGCAGCCGCAAACCATTTCGCCAACAAACCGTAAAATTACGGTGACCTTCGGGCGACTCCCGGGGGCCCGGGTAGAGCTGCGGTTGGTCGTCACCACTATCCGCTTCCGGCTCCCGTATAATTGCAGGTTTCGTACCTCTCGCCGACGCGCCAGCAAATCCACCGGCGAGAGAATTCAGGACTTATTTCCATGACTCAAATCGAGCTGATTCTTGCCCGCGAAATTCTGGATTCGCGCGGTAATCCTACGGTAGAAGCTGATGTCATTCTGGAGAGCGGGGCGCGCGGGCGGGCGGCCGTTCCCAGCGGGGCCTCCACCGGCGAGCATGAGGCGCTGGAGCTGCGCGATGGCGACAAGGGCCGCTATGCGGGCAAGGGCGTCCTGAAAGCGGTCGCCAACATCAACGAGGTCATCGGGCCTGAACTGGAGGGTATGGACGCCAGTGAACAGCGCGGCCTCGACAATGCCATGCTGGTGCTCGACGGTACGCCGACCAAGAGCAAGCTGGGTGCGAATGCGATTCTCGCGGTGTCCATGGCGGCGTCGCGCGCCATGGCGGACCACCTGGGCATCGAGCTTTACCAGTATCTCGGCGGGTTCACGGCCAGCCTGCTGCCCACGCCCCAGATGAACATCTTGAACGGCGGCGTACATGCTGACAACAACGTGGACTTCCAGGAATTCCTGATCATGCCGGTAGGCGCGAAATCGTTCAGCGAAGGCCTGCGCTGGGGCGTCGAGACGTTCCACGTCCTCAAAGGCGTACTGAAGAAACGCGGCTACAACACCGCCGTGGGCGACGAAGGCGGCTTTGCGCCGTCGGTGAAGTCGAACACCGAAGCCATCGAAGTCATCCTCGAAGCCATCACGCAGGCGGGCTACAAGCCGGGCGAGCAGATTGCGGTTGCGCTCGATCCCGCGGCCAGCGAGTTCTACGACAGCACCAAGAAGAAGTACGTCTTCAAGAAATCCGACAAGAGCGAGCATTCCAGCGAGGAAATGGTGAAGTTCTGGGCCGATTGGGTGCGGCAGTATCCCATCGTGTCGCTGGAAGACGGTTTCGCGGAGGGCGACTGGGAGGGCTGGAAGCTGGTGACCGACGAGCTGGGCGGCAAGATACAGCTTGTGGGCGACGATATTTTCGTGACCAACATCGAGATTTTCCAGCGCGGCATCGACGCTGGTGTGGCCAACTCGATTCTCATCAAGCTGAACCAGATTGGCTCGGTCAGCGAGACCATTGACGCCATCAACCTGGCGCGCCAGAACGGCTACACCGCGGTGATCTCGCATCGTTCGGGCGAGACGGAAGACACGTTTATCGCCGACTTTGCCGTCGCCACGGGAGCAGGGCAGATCAAGACCGGCTCGGCCTCGCGCACCGACCGCATTGCCAAGTACAACCAGTTGCTGCGCATGGAAGAGGAACTCGGCCCGGCGGCGCGGTTCCTGGGATTGAAGGCGCTGAATTATCACGGGGAACTGGCGGGGAAGAAGGCAGGGGCCAGGGGCTAGGGACTAGTTTCGAGTTTCAAGTTTCGAGTTTCGAATCGAATAGCCTTAAGATTGTCATCCCGACCGAGGTCACCGCGGCGACCGAGCGGAGGGATATGCGGTTCTGATGGTAGCGCCATAATCAACGTCGATGAAGGACGCCGAGATTGTCTTCGCTGTAAAGGAATCACCCGAAGGTGGCTACGAAGCCCATGCCCTCGGTTATCCGATCTTTACTCAAGCTGAATCCGTGGATGAGCTGCGGGAGATGGTACGCGATGCGGTGCGCTGCCACTTTGAGGGAGATTCGATTCCAGCGGTAATTAGACTGTCGTTTACAAGCAACTAAACGCTAATTGCCAATTGCTAATGGCTACCATTCCCAAACCGCTCGTCCTCATCATCCTCGATGGCTGGGGCTA
>PLBW01000065.1:2002-28804 GCA_003135475.1 Acidobacteriaceae bacterium | reverse complement strand
CGCGTGGTGTACATGGACATCACCAAGATCGATTTGATGATTGAGAATGGTGAGCTCTTCTCCAACCCGGCTCTGGTCGAGGCCATGAAGAAGGCGCGCATCGGTGATCGTCGGCTGCACTTCTTCGGTCTGCTCTCGGACGGTGGCGTGCACTCGCACCAAAACCAGCTCTATGCGCTGCTGCGCATGGCCAAGCAGAACGGGGTGGACCGCGTCTTCGTGCACTGTTTCATGGATGGGCGCGACACCCTGCCCACCAACGGCGCCGGCTACATTGAGCAGTTGCAGCAAAAGATGCGTGAGTACGGCATCGGCAAGATTGCCACCGTGAGCGGCCGCTACTACGCTATGGACCGTGATCGCCGCTGGGAGCGCGAGAAGAAGGCGTTCGACGCGATGGTGGATGGAGACGCCGAAGGCGGCCGCTACATTGACGCGGTGCAGGGCGTGAAGGATTCCTACAACCGCGGAGTCACGGACGAGTTCATCATTCCATTCGTAGTCACCGACAATCGCGGTGAACCGGTGGGCACGATTCGCGACGGCGATGTCTGCATCAACTTTAATTTTCGCGCCGACCGGGCGCGGCAAATCACGCGCTGCCTGGCCCGCAACAGCCACTTCACGCCGCAGGACGGGCGCGAACTGGAAGGCTGGGAAGATCTCGACCGCATCATCCCGCGCGATTGCGTTCCCAAAGACCTGACATACGTCTGCATGACGCGCTATGACAAGAACTTTACCCTGCCAGTCGTGTCGCCGCCCGAATCGCTGACAAACATTCTGGCGAACGTGATGGCCGATCGCAACTTGCGCAATTTGCGCGTAGCCGAGACCGAGAAATATGCCCACGTGACCTATTTCTTCAATGGCGGCGTCGAGAAGCCATTTCCCGGCGAGGACCGCGTGATGGTGCAGTCTCCCAGGGTCGCGACCTACGATCTGAAGCCGGAAATGTCGGCGCAGGGAGTTGCCGATGCGGTGATCAAGGCGATCGCGACCAACAGCTTCGACGTGATGGTGGTGAACTTTGCTAACGCCGACATGGTGGGACACTCCGGCAAGATTCCGCCGACTATCACCGCCGTTGAAACCATTGACGGCTGCCTCGGCCAGATTTACACCGCCCTCAGCCAGCGCGGCGGAGTCATGATCGTCACCGCCGACCACGGCAACGCCGAGCAGATGATCGATCCGGCTACGGGCGGCCCGCAGACGGCGCATACCACGAATCCCGTGCCCTTCATCGTGGTCGCGGAGCATGCGGTCAAACCGGGGCAGTTCAAGGGAGACGCGCGTCGCTTCACGCTGCGTCCCGATGGCGCGCTGCAAGACATTGCACCTACCATGCTCGGGATCTTGGGCATCACGCCACCTAAGGAAATGACGGGACACGATCTGCGGGTGATGGCCGAGGAGAAGAAGAGTTGATTCCGGTCTTCAACTTGAAACTTGAAACTCGAAACTCGAAACTGTCTTCGTGAAGCTTCTCATCGCTCTCCATCACCGTTTTCCTCTCTGGCAGGTTCCGCCGTGGTTCTCTGAGCGGCTGCGTCGCGATTTTCCGCAGCTCGAAGTGGTACATCTGCCCAACTACGATCATGTGATGGAGGAAATCGCCGATGCTGACATCGCGATCGCCTGGTCGTTGCGCGGGGAGCAGATCGAGGCGGCAAAGAGATTGCGATGGATTCATTCGACGGCCGCGGCGGTCCATCACCTCATGACGCCTGAACTGCTGGCCAGCGATATCGTTGTGACCAACGCGCGCGACGTCCACGGGCCGGTCGTTGCCGAACATGCGATCGCGCTGGCGTTCGCGCTCGCTAAGCGATTGCCGCAGTCCGTGCGGTATCAGCAGCAAAAGCACTGGGCACAGCACGACCTATGGGACGAGCGGCCTCGTCCCCGCGAACTTAACGGCGCAACCATGACGATTGTTGGACTGGGCGCGATCGGTGCTCCACTGGCGCGACTGGCGAAATGCCTGGGCATGCGCGTGGTTGGTGTGCGCGAGCATCCGGAGCGGGAAAGCGAAGAAGCGGATGCGGTCCACGGTTTCGAAGAACTCGACGCGGCGCTGAGCGCGGGCGACTTTATCGTGCTGGCGGTTCCGGTCACACCCAAGACTCGCCACTTGATGAATGCCGAGCGTCTGGCCCGGCTGAAGCCTGATGCTTATCTGATCAACGTAGGTCGCGGTGTTCTCATTGAAGAAACTGCGCTGCTGGATGCACTGCGCGCCAGGAGCTTTGGCGGCGCGGCGCTCGATGTCACGACTGAGGAGCCACTTCCGCCCGAGTCTCCGCTCTGGGAGATGGAGAATGTTTTGATTACTCCTCACATTGCTGGTCTGACGGAAGAGATGTGGGAGCGCCATTACGCGCACTACACGGAAAACCTGCGGCGGTTCCTAGCAGGCGATAGGCTGCTCTGGGTGGTGGACAAGGAGAAAGGGTATTAAGAATTCAGCAACTAGCAACTAGCAGCTAGCAAAACAGGCGCGGTTGAATGGACTGCTGCCGCCTGCGATGCACAGTCTCAAATTAGCGAGATAAAGCAGAGGCACGCATGAACCCGCCACAGAGCGCGAATGATAGCTGCTAATTGCTAATTGCTAATTGCTAATTGCTTCCGATCCCGCCGGCACGGTGAAGTGGAATACCGACCCGCAGTCAAGCTGTGAGGTGACGCCAATGGTCCCGCCGTGAGCTTCGACGATGGCCTTGGCGATTGCCAAGCCCATGCCTGTGCCTTGCACGCGATAACGCTGGTCCCGGCCGCGGTAGAACTTCTCGAAGATTAGCGACTGCTCCATATCGTCAATGCCGGGACCGCGGTCGGCGACACTAAGATCTACCATTTTTCCGGCCGGTTCAGCGCTAATGGTAATCGGCGTTCCAGGAGGCGAGTACTTGGCGGCGTTCTCCAGCAACTGCACCAGCACTTCGGCAATACGCTCCAGGTCAATGCGGAGCGAGGGCAACGACTCGGGAAGGTGCAGCGTCACTTCGCGTCCCGCCAGTACTTGTTTCGATTTTTCCAGCGCCGCTTCGACGACCTGCCGAACGCCATAAGTCTCGCGACGCAGTTCCACTTGCTGAGCGTCAAGCTGCGCCATCTCCGCCGCTTCGCCAACCAGGCGGTTGAGCCGGTCGGTTTCTTCGTCGATGACGGTGAGCAGTTCTTTTTGCCCTTCGGGATCGATTGGTGCGGGCGAAAGCAGCGTGGTTACCGACGCCTTGATGGATGTGAGGGGCGTCCGGAATTCGTGCGTGACGCTATCGAGTAAGGCGGAGCGCAGCTTTTCACTTTCGCGGGCGGCTTCGGCACGGGTGAGAGTTTCGACGGCTCCAGCGCGTTCGATGGAAATCGCGATCAAGCTGCCCACCGCCTCCAGGGTTTCGCGGGATAGGACGGCGCCTTCCAGTCCCAGGCTACCTACTGGCTTGACTCCGATGCGCAAGGGCACGAAACACAACTGCTGTTCCTCATCCATCACCAATTCGCCGCGTCCACTTACCGACTCGAGTTGTTCCTGGCTGAGTTCGGGGTGGTCAACGCCAGTGCGATAAACCTCCTTGCGTTTGGGCAGATACATCGCCGCCGCCTTCAGTCCGAAGGCATCGCGCACGTACGAAGGGATGGAGTTGAGTAACTCCATCACATTATCGGTGGCCAGTAATTGCTGGCTCAGGAAGTACAAGCGCTCCACCTCTTTGCGGCGGCGGGTGGCGTTCAGCGCCTCGCGCCGGGCCCGCTCCGAGAGCCGGCTGGCCACGATGGCGCTGGTCAGAAAAGCGAGCAAGGCAATCCAGTTCTGCGGGTCGGCGATGGTGAAGGTATGGATCGGCGGAAGGAAATAGTAGTTGAACGCCAGGGTAGCCACGACCGCGGTAGTGATGGCGACAGTCAGCCCCCAGCGGCTGGCTAACAACAGCACCACGAGCAAAAATGTCAGGGCGACGGTGGTGGGATTCACATCAGGCAGGCGATGGTATGCAATCACCACGATGGCGATAGTTCCCATCGCGACTGCGTAGTGGTAGAGAGCGGCCTTTAAGCGCTGCGGAGAGACGGCAAAGGAACGCCGCCCGGTCTGCCCGCCTTCTGATCGTGGTGGATTCACGCCATGATTGTATCGAATCGACTTTTTCAGCCTCCTGCCGCAGAATAGTGGCGCAATGCAAAAAACCCCCGAGCAATGGCTGGAGGAGACAGCTCCGGCAAAAAAGAGCGGTGTCTTCAAGCTGTTCCTGGGGTATGCGCCCGGCGTCGGCAAGACCTATGCCATGCTGAGCGAAGCCATTCGGCGCCAAAGCCGCGGCGAAGATGTCGTGATTGGAGTGGTGGAGGCGCACGGGCGCAAGGTGACGCAGGAAATTGCCTCGCGCCTGGAGACAGTGCCACGCAAGAAGATCGACTACAAGGGCACGCTTTTTGAAGAGATGGATGTGGACGCTATTCTGGCGCGCCATCCGCAAGTCGCACTGGTGGATGAACTGGCACACACCAACATTGAAGGCAGCAAGCACCACAAGCGTTACGAAGACGTGTTCGAGTTGCTGGACAACAAGATCGACGTGGTTTCAACCATGAACGTGCAGCACCTGGAAAGTGTCACGCCCATGGTGCACAAAATCACGGGGGTGCTGGTGCGCGAGACGGTGCCCGACTGGGTCATGAAGCGAGTCGACGAAATTGTGATGTCGGACGTCACGCCCGAGGCGCTGCAAACGCGCATGCGCCGGGGCGATATCTATCCCATGGAACGCGTGGATCGCGCGCTGGGGAACTTCTTCCGCCCCAGTAATCTGATTGCCTTGCGCGAAGTCGCCCTGCGCCACGTAGCGCAGGTGGTGGATCGCAGCCTGGAACGGTATCTCGATACGGAAGCGCCCGGCCGCGACTTGAATGTAGCGGAGCGCATTGGGGTCGGGGTCAGCTCCAATCCGGCGGCGCAGTATCTGGTGGCTCGGGCTTCCCGCATGGCACAGGCGATCAACGGCGAGCTGTACGTCTTGTATGTGGATACGGGGGTAGATGGCGACGATCCGGAGAGGCAGCGTTCCCTGCAGGCAAATCTTCATTTTGCCGAAAACCTGGGAGCAACCATTGTGCGGCTCAAGGGTAAGGACGTTGCCCAGGCCATGGCCGAGTTCGTCCGCGAAAAGCACATCACGCAGATGATTTTCGGACATTCCGCAACCAGCGGCTGGCGCAAGTACCTGTTCATGTCGGCGGTGCATCGTTTCCTCCGCGACGCGCCGGCGGTTGATGTTCACATCGTGAAGCAGCAGCCCAACTAAAGTTTCGAGTTTCCAGTTTCAAGTTTTCGAGATCCCGATTTTCTACTACTGGCGCTGGTGGACTTCCTATGTCCTGTTCTTATCGAGATTTGCTGGTGTGGCAGAAAAGCATGGCGTTGGTGACCGCGATCTATCAAGAGACGCGTTCATTCCCGAAGGAGGAGCTTTATGGCTTGTCCTCGCAGATGAGGCGCGCTGCAGTATCGGTGCCGTGCAATATCGCGGAAGGGCAAGGGCGTATGTCGAAGAAGGAATTCAATCAGTTCCTGGCGGTATCCCGCGGTTCGGTCCTGGAGCTTGAAACTCAACTGCAGATTGCGGCGGATCTGGGGTTTCTCAGTGCGGATAATGCACAACAGCTCATTCGTAAAGCTGAGGAGCTACTCCGAATGTTGAACGGATTAATGGGGTCCCTAGCCCGATAACTTGAAACTCGAAACTGGATTCAAAATGCACACGCGCCCGCACATTTTGGTAGTCGATGACGAGCCGCAAATCACGCGGGTGCTGCGTACCAGTCTCAACGCGCAAGGCTACGAGATCCGCGTGGCTAACGACGGTGAAACCGCGCTGGAGATTGTGAAGGACTTCGCTCCCGATCTGGTGATCACCGATCTGGCCATGCCCAACATGAACGGCATCGAGCTATGCCGCCGATTGCGCAAGCTGTCGCAGGTCCCCATTCTGGTCCTTTCGGTGCGCGGCGAAGAGCGCAGCAAGATTGAGGCGCTCGACTCCGGCGCCGATGATTATGTGACCAAACCCTTCAGCACCGGTGAGCTGCTGGCGAGAATTCGCGCGGCGCTTCGGCGCTCCCCGCCAAGCGACAGCGCGGTACAAACCAAGATCGAGCTTGGCGATTTCCACATTGATCTCGACGCGCATTCCGTCGCGGTCGCCGGCAGAGAAGTGCGGCTGACGCCCAAGGAATTCGATGTGCTGGCGTACATGGCGCAACATCCACGCAAGGTCTTGACCCATCGCGCAATCTTGAATGCGGTATGGGGCAGCAACAGCGTTGAGCAAAACGAATACCTGCGGGTCTTCGTTGGCCAGTTGCGCAAGAAGCTGGAGCCCGATGCCAGTTCGCCACAGTACATCCTGACCGAGCCGTGGGTGGGATATCGCTTCGAGCCGGGCGACTGAAGCTGATTGCTCGCCGGGTCGTCCCGCTTCGTTTTGTATAATCGTTGGTTTGCACACCATCCTTGAGGAGAACCTGTTGCAGCAGGCGGAAATTGGCATCGTCGGAGGGAGCGGTCTGTACTCCATGGCGGGGCTGACTGACGTGCGCGAGGTGGCGCTGGAAACCCCGTTCGGCGCACCTTCCGACGCCTACGTGCTGGGCACCCTGGCTGGTCGAAGTGTTGCTTTCTTGGCCCGCCACGGTCGCGGACATCGCTTCATGCCGACGGGGATAAATTACCGCGCCAACATTCACGGATTGAAGCAGCTTGGGGTCTCGCGGATCATTTCGCTGTCGGCCGTCGGCTCGCTGAAAGAAGAGCATCGGCCGCTGGATTTCGTCATTCCCGATCAGTTTGTCGATCGCACCCGCCACCGTGTCGACACGTTCTTCGGCGATGGACTTGTCGTACACGTCGGATTTGGGCATCCCGTTTGCGAGGAAGAGGCGGTAGTGCTTGAGGGTGCTTGCCGTCGCGCCGGCGTGAATGTCAAGCAGGGCGGCACCTACCTGAACATGGAAGGACCGCAGTTCTCGACCAAAGCTGAGTCCAATCTGTATCGCAGTTGGGGCATGGACGTGATCGGCATGACCAACGTGACGGAGGCCAGGCTGGCTCGTGAAGCCGAGCTCTGCTACGTGACCGTCGCCATGGTGACGGATTACGATTGCTGGCACGAGGAACACGATCACGTTAGCGTGGACCAGATCATCGCGGTGTTGCTGAAGAACGCCGAACACGCATGCAATGTGGTGCGAGAAGCGGTGGCGGCGATGCCGAAGACGCGCGGTTGCAAGTGCGGTTCCGCATTGAAGAACGCCATCATTACCCAGAAGGACGTTGTGCCTGCGGCTACGCTGCAGCGCCTGAAGCTGCTGGTAGGCAAGTATTTCAACTCTGAAGAGAAAGCGGGAACATAGGATTTGTCGATTCTTGTGGTCGGTTCTGTTGCATTCGATACCCTCAAAACTCCTTACGGCGAGCGCCAGAAAATTCTTGGTGGCGCAGCGACCTACTTCTCGCTTTCGGCCAGCTACTTTACCGATGTGCGAGTGATCGCGGTGGTGGGAGAAGATTTTACGGCGGAGAACGAAGCCGTGATGACCAGTCGCGGGGTCGATACGCGCGGAATCCAGCATGCCAAAGGGAAGACCTTTCATTGGTCCGGCGAGTATGGCGAAAACGTCAACGAAGCGAAAACGCTGAATACCGAGTTGAACGTTTTCAAAAGCTTTCAGCCGCAAATCCCAGCCGAGTACAACGACTCAGACTTCCTGTTTCTAGCGAACATCGATCCGGTGCTGCAGACGCGGGTGCGCGACGCCATGCAGAACGTGAAGCTGGTGGGCGGCGACACCATGAACTTCTGGATCAGCGGACATCGGGAGAAGCTGGGCGAGATGTTGAAGCGGGTTGACGTGCTGCTGATCAACGACACCGAAGCCAAGATGCTGGCGGGCGACAGCAGCCTGCCGCGGGCTGCGCGCAAGGTGCTGGAACTCGGACCGCGCGCATTGGTCATCAAGCATGGCGAATATGGCGCCACCATTTTCTTTCGCGATGGGGAATTCGCCGGAGGGCATCATCCGTTTCGGGCCCCGGCTTTGCCGCTGGACGAGGTGCGCGATCCTACCGGGGCGGGCGACAGTTTTGCCGGGGGCTTCATGGGCTACATCGCCTCGCAGGGCGAAGTGAGCCGCCGCGTGCTGAAACACGCCATGTTCTATGGCAGCGTGATGGGCTCTTTCTCGGTGGAGCGGTTCGGCACGGAGCGGCTGCAATCACTCACGCGCCAAGAGATCGACAACCGGTTTGAGGTCTTCCGCGAGCTGACACATTTGGACTGATCCTTCCCTAGCGAGTAATTGAGCACAGTGTGTATTGCTGGCTCTCGGAACGGTAGAATGGTCAAGGAGGGTAGACTTACGATTGGAGGCGTTAATGGCTTATCTTGGTGACGTCATCGTGAGAGATCCCGAAATCCTGGGCGGGGTACCGGTTTTCCGCGGAACACGTGTGCCATTCAAGAACTTACTCGATTATCTCGAAGGCGGCCATACGCTTGGCGAGTTTCTGGAAGAGTTCCCCTCGGTGACGCGCGAGGCCGCCATTGCCGCTCTGGAGCACGCTAAGGAACTTGTCCTTGCCCAGACGAGATGAAACTCCTGATTGACGAGTGCTTGCCACGTGCACTAAAACGGCTGCTCGCCGAACATGAATGCCGAACCGTGCAGGAGATGGGATGGTCCGGAACCCAGAATGGTGCGCTTCTATTGTTGGCTGAGAAAGGATTCGACGTCCTGGTAACGATTGACCAGGGCATGGAGTATGAGCAGAATCTTGCGAATCGCGAGATCGCCTTGCTTGTGCTGGGTGCACGATCTAATCAGATCGAGGACCTGGCGCCTATCATCCCAGCCACCCTTGACGCCCTTCGCAGCATCCAGCCGGGGCAGATAGTTCGGGTCGGGGACTGAATGAGTCTAGTGCTTTCTGCCGCTTCGGACTCAGATACTCTTGCTAGCGCACGGTCAAGATTCCGCGGCGAACCTGTTCTAACAAGCGATTTCCCGTGAAAGCTGACCAAGCAGTCCTGAAGAAGCGCTACCAACAACAGCGCAGCGAAGCAGGTTTCACGCTGCTGATTGGAGCCCTTTCCATAGCAGCGCTTTTCTTCTATTACTTCAAACGAGACCTCCTGCTCTATGGCGACGCCGTCGCGCACATCAACATCGCGCGCCGTGTCGTGGATAACCGTTATCCGTTGGAGTCATACGGGCAACTGGGCACCGTCTGGCTCCCCCTGCAGCACATTGCCATGCTGCCGTTCGTGTGGATTGAGGCACTCTGGCGCAGCGGAATTGCCGGATCCATTCCCAGCATGGCGGCGTATATCGTGGGCACGCTGGGAATCTTCCGGCTGGTGAATGCCCGTGCACCAAAGCTTCTGGCCTACTTCGCCGCAGCCATCTACGCCTTCAATCCAAACCTGCTCTACCTGCAAAGCACGGCGATGAACGAGCCGATCTTCCTGGCCTTCTTCATCTGGGCGTTGGTCTATCTCGACGAGTTCCTGTGTGCTACATCGCCGCAAGCGACCGACTCGCACGTAATGCCGGCGCCAATGAAGCCTGAGCGCGCGCTCGAAGCCTGCGGAATGACTTTGGCTGGAGGCGCGTATACGCGGTACGACGGATGGTTTGTTGCCGCAATCGTGGTTGTCGTGATTCTGTGTATCTTCGCGCACTGGTGGCGGCGGGTGACGGACAGAGCGCATCGAAAGGCGATGGGGAAATCGCTAATCGAACTTCTAGTGCTGAATGCGCTGGTTCCGGTTTACTGGTTTGCCTACACCTACTGTGTATCAGGATATGGACTTGATTTCCTCAATGGCCCTTACTCGGCCAAAGCGATTGTGCTGCGTACGACGGCCCGTGGTGCGCCTCCCTATCCCGGCCAACATGATTTATTCACAGCCGCACTCTACTTTCTGAAATCGGCCAAGCTGAACATGGGAGCCGGCTTCTGCGGGCAGGCGCTTTTTGCGCTGGCCCTGGCCGGAACCGTTGCAGCGGTGTGGAAGCTCCGCCGGTACGGAGTGTTCCTGCTGCTTTGGCTCCCCCTGCCGTTCTATGCGCTTTCCATCGCCTACGGCAGCGTGCCCATTTATCTGCCGGTGTGGTACCCATTCTCGTATTACAACGTGCGCTACGGGCTTGAACTGTTGCCCGTGTTTGCAGTTTTTCTCGCTGTATTGATGGACTTCACCTGGGAACGATGGAACGGATCGGCGGCGCGGATCGCGGCGGCGGTGATCGTGATTGGTTTTGTCGTGGTCAGCTATGCATCGATCTATAGCCAAACACCGATCACGTTGCGGGAAGCGCAAGCTAATTCCCGCGGCCGCACCGTGATGGAACGCGCGCTGGCCAACTCTCTGGAGGAATTGCCGGGCTCGGCCACGCTGCTGATGTACGGAGCCGAGCACGCCGGCGCGCTGCAGCAGGCCGGGATTCCATGGCGGCGCGTCATTTCCGAAGGGGAGCATCCTGACTGGGATTGGGCGCTTCTCGATCCGGCGCGGTATGCCGACTACATGGTTGCCTGCCAAGGCGATCCAGTGTGGGCGGCGGTGCGACCGCAGCGCGCAGAATTGACGAAACTGCTGTCCATCAGCGTTCCCGGCCAATCGCGCTGCACCATCTACGAGCGCGGGCGGGCTGCGGATTGACGTGCGATCACCTTCTGGCAGTCACAGGCGGCCGCACGCACACTTGCAGTCAACAGCCTGGCACCTCGCCGTTTGTTACAATCCGCGCATTGGATCATGCACACCTATCGAGCGCGACTGAAATGGCGAGCATCCCATTCGTCAAGGCGACGGCCTGCGGCAACGATTTTCTGATCGTGGATTTTGCACACGCGCCCAGCGACATCTACGCTTTCAGTCGGCGTATCTGCGATCGCCATAACGGTGTCGGCGCCGACGGTGTGGAATGGGTGCTGCCCGCGACCGATGCGGACCTGCGGGTGCGGCTGCTGAACGCTGACGGCTCCGAGGCGGAGATTTCGGGCAATGGAACGCGCTGCGTGGCGGCATGGTACTGCGCCGAGAACCATCGCAGCTCAGTCGTCATTCGTACCGGTGCCGGTCTGAAGACCTGTAACCTGACGGCGCGCGAGGGGAACCGCTTCGAGTTTCGCAGTTCCATGGGCGAGCCGGAGGTCGGCGATGAGTTTCCGATCAAGCTCACCTACGGAGAGTTTTCCGGCGTCCCCGTGTCTATGGGCAATCCTCATTTCGTGGTTTACGTGCCGGAGTTTGAGCTGGGCTGGCAGGCGGTGGCAGGCCAAATCTCAACCCATCACGACTTCAAGTATGGGATGAATTTTGAATTCGTAAAGATACTGAATGAAAGCGAAATTGAAGTGCGATTCTGCGAGCGCGGCGTGGGCGAGACCATGTCGTCGGGCACGGGTTCTTGCGCCGCGGCTGTCGCCTCGATTCACACCGGCAAAGTGAAGTCGCCCGTCCGTGTGCATGCTCCTGGCGGAGTGCAAACTGTCGAATGGGACAAAGAAGTGTTTCTCTACGGTCCGGCGACGCTACTCTGCCGGGGTGAGTTTTTCGTTTAAGATAAGAAGATAAGCCATCCGGATGAACTCTTCCGCACAGCCTGAACGCCTGCGTCCTCCAGCCTTGCGGCAGGGTGACACGGTCGGCATTGTTGCGCCGGCAAGCGGATTCCGCAGGGAGGATTTCGACGCTGGTTGCGACACACTGCGCCGGTTGGGATACCGGCCTTTCTATTTACCTTCGATCTTTGAACGCGACCTTTATTTTGCAGGCTCCCTGGAGCGGCGGCTCGGCGAATTGCACGAGATGTTCAGCAGACCTGAGGTGCGGGCCATTCTCTGCGCGCGTGGAGGTTATGGCTGCAACTATCTGCTGCCGCACCTCGACCTGGAACTCATCCGCGCCAACCCGAAGATCTTTGCGGGCTGCAGCGATGTGACCACCTTGCTAACCTACTTGTGCGACCGCGCCGGATTGGTCACCTTTCACGCTCCCATGGTCGCAGGAGATTTTTCCCGGCCCGGCGGTATTGATGTGGATGCCTGGTCGGCGGCGGTGTCGTCCGGAAAGCCCTACTCGCGGGCGTTTAGCCGTGATGAAGTACAGCCGTTGATGGAAGGGGATGCGGAAGGCGCTCTTTACGGCGGCTGCCTGTCGTTGCTCTGCGCCTCGCTCGGCACACCGTATGAGATCCACGCCGAGGGGAAGATTCTGTTTCTGGAGGACCGCGGGGAGAAACCGTACCAGATTGATCGTATGCTGATGCAGTTGAAACTGGCCGGAAAGTTCGAGCGAGTGGCGGGAATTATTTTTGGCGAGATGCTCGACTGCGGTCAACAGGACGCAGCAGACCGGACGCTACAAGATCTCATCGCCCGCATTCTAGGGGGGCTGGGGGTCCCGATGGCGTTTGGGCTGAAATCCGGCCACGTTTCCGGCAAGAGTTTTACGCTGCCCTTTGGTGTGAGGGCGACGCTCAGCGTCGGACAAAGCGTCGCACTGAAGATCGACGCCGCAGTGCAGGCTGAACCCGCATCCGTCCGAGTGTCGCACCCATGAAGCCGAAACATGTCCATCTGATTGGGATTTGCGGCACGGCGATGGCATCGCTCGCCGGGATGCTCAAACAACGTGGCTTTCACGTCACCGGTTCAGACCATGCCGCCTATCCTCCGATGTCGGACTTTCTGGCGTCGCTGAACATTCCCGTCTCGCAGCCATTTAGCGAACGCAACTTGCAGCCGCAGCCTGACCTGGTGGTGGTGGGCAACGCCATATCGCGCGGCAATCCGGAATTGGAGTACGTACTTGATCGGCGGCTTCCGTTCGCATCCATGCCGCAGGTGCTGCACGACGAATTCCTGGTCGGGCGAGAGAGACTGGTAGTGGCGGGTACGCACGGAAAGACGACTACCTGTTCGCTGCTGGCATGGCTGTTTCACCACGCCGGACGTGCGCCCAGTTTTCTGATTGGGGGAATCCCGGAAAATTTTGGCAGCTCCTTCGGCCTGGGCTCAGGACAGGAGTTCATCCTGGAAGGCGACGAATATGACACCGCGTTCTTCGACAAGGGACCGAAGTTTCTGCACTACTTTCCCGACGCTATCATCCTCACGTCGGTGGAATTCGACCACGCCGATATCTACAAAAATCTGGATGAAGTAAAGACGGCGTTCGCGCGCCTGGTGAACCTGATTCCACGGCGCGGACTGCTGGTCGCATGGGACGGGCACTCCAACGTTGACGAATGTGTGGGCCGCGCATTCTGCCGGGTCGAGCGCTATGGATTCCGGGAGCAATCGAAATGGCGAGTGGTTGATGTCGAATATACGCCCACGCTAACAAGCTGGCGCGTGTTGCGCGACGGTGAGCCTTGGGGCGAATTCACCTTTTCTCTGGCGGGCGAATACAACGTGCTGAACGCGACAGCGGCGGCTACGCTAGCGGCCAACTACGGTATTGGAGTGGACGCAATTGCCGATGGACTGCGCAATTTCCGCAGCGTGAAGCGGCGGCTCGAGGTCAAAGCTGAAGTCCATGGAGTCACGATCATCGACGATTTCGCTCACCACCCAACCGCCATTGCGGAGACGCTGAAGGCGCTGCGCACTCGTTATCCGGGCCGGCGTTTGTGGGCGATTCTCGAACCCCGTTCCAACACACTTCGTCGCAAGGTCTTTCAGGAGGAGCTGGGGCGGAGTCTGTCGGTGGCGGATGAAGTGGTAGTAGCAGGCATTTTCAAGGCGGAAGCCATTCCCGAGCACGAGCGACTGGATGCCGCCGCGGTGATTGCGAAATTGCGCGCGTCGGGCAAACCGGCGCGGCTGCTGGATACTGCCGATGCGATCGTGGATTCGATTGGGCCCGAGCTGCGAACCGGAGACGTCATCGCCATCCTATCCAACGGCGGATTCGCTGGAATCTACGAGAAGCTGCCGGCGAGACTCAGAGCCCTCCATGAGGTCTCGACGCCAGCGTGACCCGACCGCGCGTTGCCGTGCTCGCGATGGTGTTACTGGGCTATGGATTCTTGTTTCCCGGCGGCGCTCGCGTCTGGGCAGCCACGCCGGTGAGTTGCGCTTCGCCAGCCAGCGCTCAACCTGAACCCACCGAGTATTTCGTCTCGCTGGCCGATTATGCCGAACACCTTGCTCATGTGAGCATCAGATTGCCGCAAGGTGGAGGAACGCGCACACTTGCTATGCCGGTCTGGAATGCTTTGTACCAGGTGCGCAACTTTGCCGCGAACGTGGAAGATGTACGCGCGCAGGATGCTTCCGGCGCCGCGGTGCAAGTTCGCAACACCGCGACCAGCGAGTGGACAATCACGGCGCCGTCGGGTTGCGTCGTGGTCAGCTACGATGTTCACCTCGATGTCCCCGGTCCCTTCGGCAGCTCGCTGAGCACGGACCGTGGCTTTTTCAATTGGGCGATGGTGCTGATGTATGCTCCCTCCCTGCGCTCGGAACCGGTGAGCCTTCGGCTGCTGGATGTTCCTGCCACCTGGGGCCTGCGCGATGTTCATATTATGGGAGGCGCGGATCCAGGCAAGGTCGAACAGGTCGTCGGAGTGGCAAAGAGCTACGACGATCTCGCAGACAGCCCGGCTGAGATCGGAATGTTCGGCCAGTCGGAATTTCAACAGGATGGCGGGACGTACCACGTTGTGGTAGACGGCAGTCCAGCCGACTACGACATGGCAAAGCTCGACGAGGTGTTGGGGCGGATCACCCACGCAGCCGTGGACTGGATGCACGACCGCCCCTACGACGAATACACATTTCTTCTTCACCTGCCGCATGGACCCGGCGGCGGAGGGATGGAACACGCTTACGGCACCGCCATCGAGGTGAATGCGAACCGGGTGCATGAGTCCCTGCTGCCTCTGGCGAGTTTGAGCGCGCACGAGTTCTTTCACTTGTGGAATGTGAAGCGGATTCGGCCTCAGTCGTTGGAGCCAATCGACTACCAGCACGAGAACGATACCCGGGTCCTCTGGTTCAGCGAAGGCGTAACCAGTACAGTGGGGAACATCTTGCTGGTGCGCGCGGGGTTGATCGATGAGAGAGTTTATTTGCAGCACGTATCGGATGAAATTACAGAATTACAACGGCGTCCCGCGCACCGTTGGCAATCGGCGGAGGATTCAAGCCTAGACGCCTGGTTTGAAGGCAGCGCGAATTATCGCTCACCGCAGCGGAGCATCAGTTACTACAACAAGGGCGAGATTCTGGGCGTGCTGCTAGATCTGCGTATTCGCCAGATGACGCAGGGAGAAAAGTCGCTGCGCGATTTGCTGCAATGGATGAACCTGCACTACGCCAAGCAGCATCTCTTCTTCCCCGATTCGCAGGGTGTCGAACAGGCAGCGGAGGCAATCACCGGGAAGAGCTTTGCCGAGTTTTTCCGCGATTATGTATCCGGAGTCGTAGAGATCCCCTACGATGATTTTTTTCAGTTCGCGGGATTGCGCGTGGTCAACCAAACTGTGCCGGCAGGATCGGCGGGGTTTACCACCACGGCGAACCTGGGAGTTCAACCAGAAGTCGTTCAGGTTGATCCCAACAGCGATGCCTACCGGGCCGGCATCGCTGCGGGAGACCGCGTGATTACCATCGATGGAGAGCCTGCCGACGCCTCACTCGATGACCAGCTCTCGCAGATGCTGCCGGGAACGACCGTGCATCTTCGCATGGAGAATCGAAAAGGCCAGCGCGATGTAAAGCTTCACCTGGGTTTGCGCGAGCAGCAGGCATATAAACTTCAGGACGTGCCGTCGGTCAGCCAAGAGCAGCGTGCCCATCGCACTGCATGGATCGCGGGCGACGATGAGAGCAGAGGAACGCCTTGATCCGCACTCTCGTTCTGCTGGCGTTCTGGGGCGTGTCGATTTTCATCGTCGGCCCGGCGCTATTGTTGTACGCGCTCATCAGTGGCGACATCAACCCGCTTTACAACATCTCGAACCGGCTGGCGATCCTTGGCGTTCGCCTGGTCGGGGTGAAGATCGAAATTCGCGGGATGGAGAACCTGGAAGCGGGGCGCAACTACATTTTCATGGCGAACCACACGTCGAACCTGGATCCGCCAGTCCTGCTTCCCACCATTCCGGGTCGCTGTTCCGTGCTGGTGAAAAAGGAGCTTTTCCGCGTTCCCGTCCTCGGCACCGGCATGAAAATGGCATCCCTGGTACCGGTGGATCGGAGCGATCGCGAGGCCGCCATCGAGAGCGTGAACGCGGCCACCGCCGTATTGCGCCAAGGATTGCACATGCTGATCTTCCCGGAAGGCACGCGTTCCCGTGATGGCAGACTGCTGCCCTTCAAAAAGGGGCCCTTTCACCTGGCGATCGATTCAGGAGTGTTCGTCGCTCCAGTCACCCTGCTGGGGACCTATGAGCTATGGCCGAAGAGCCGGTTTGCCTTGCGGCCGGGAACGGTAGCTGTGGTGTTTCACCGGCCAATCGATCCGCGCAATTATCCGGATCGGGATTCGTTGATGAAGGCTGTCGCCGAGACGATAGAAAGCGCACTCCCGGTCGAGCGCCGCCGGGAAGATTAGAATACGACCCGGGCGTACGAGCTGCTCCAAAGCCACACCGTCTCAGAGTGGCCCAGACCTGTCTCGGTGGGATGGCAAGCCGGTTTCACAGCCCCCCTCCCCCTTATTTTGGCATCTTTGTTTTCAATACTTTACCCCCAAAGTATTGTGTTCATTTGACTTACGCGTCGGCGTAAGCCATTGCTTTTCAATACTTTGCAGTCTGGCTCGCAAAGTATTCCGCACAAAGGAGTTACAGGTAAAGTATTCCGAAATAAGGACTTACCCGATGCGCACTTCGTCTCTCCCGACAACCGAACGAGTTTTGAAAGACCGGCTACCGCCGCCCGAATAGCGGACTGGCGGTGCGGGAGACTGACTCCAGCGCCCTCAGTGTACGATGCGGAGGCAAGTTGGACCGCTCAGAAAACGCACTCCATAGCACGGAGGTAACCGCCGATTCCCAAAATGGATAGGCGGCTGCGCTCGGCGCTGCGCTTGGTGCCCCAGGCCCACCCTTGCAAAAAACGCAGGGATGGGGCACCCTCAGTGGGAACGGTGCACGCAAAGATCGTTAAAGGTGGGCCACCCGCCCGGAGCCTTTTCCTTTGGAATCTGAAACGCCGCCTTCATCGCGGTTTCAAAGTTTTTACTTGCTTTCGGCCCCTCGTTTCTGCTTTACGTTTCGCCATCTGCAAATTATGCGCCTCTTCGCCTTATGTTTACTTATCGCGCTATTGCCGAATCATGTAGTCGGCCAGAACAGCAAGCCACAACCCTCTAGCCGCACAACACATAGCCAGAACGCAACAACCCCCCAAAATCCAACCTCCCAGGTTGTTATTGAATCGCAATCCAACCAGCAACCCGCTGATCAGCAGGACTCCGCCCGCAAGCGCGTAGAGCATCGCTTTTTGCCCAACCCCGAATGGGTCACCGCTATCAGTACATTCCTTATCCTCGTAGCCACCAGTGCTTATGCACTCGTGTCGTACTTTACTCTCCGCAAAATCAGAGAGTCGGCCCGAATCGCCGAACGCCAAGCTCGCGAGGTGAGGCGTCAACGCTTCTATATGGGGCTCCAGTGGAAGGCGATGAAGGAGCAGACCAAGAAAATGGAGGGCCAGCTCGCGGAGATGGAGCGTCAAACCGCCGCCACGAAGGATGCTGCCCGTGCTGCCCAAACGAGCGCCAACGCTCTCATCGTCGGCGAGCGAGCCTGGTTGCTGGTCGAAGACATTACCGCTGGTGCGATTAACTTCATCCGGGCCCCGCAGTTTTCCTTCCGAGTCGTGAATTACGGAAGGACGCCAGCGCAGGTGCACGGATACAGGGCATATTGTCAAATCAGTGCGAGCGACGAGATTCCAGACGACCGCAGTTTCATGGAAGGGAGCGGAGGGCGCGGGGACGACCCAATTGTTCCGCCAAATGGCGAGCCGCTTAAGATCAGCAGCACTGACATGCGGCCCCCATTCGCGATCTACCCGACGCAAGAGGAGGTCGAAAAAATTGCAGCCAATCCGCCGGAACTGTATCTCTGGGCCTGCGGATACGTTTCGTATTGGGATGTTTTCGGGAAGGACGCTCAGGAGGTCAAAGACCTCAAGATTACTCCCTTCGCAATGGTGTACCGAGCGTCGCAAGCAAAGTTGATGCGTCCCACCTTTCCATTTCTGAACAGACCCACGTAGGCGCGGGAGCGCCCACCCTGTCACGGCAATCGGAACCGAATCGGGCCGAGAAGAAAGCGCAGTTGGAAGAACGAAGGTAACCACAATTCCCGAGCGCCAAGTTAGGGCGATTACTACCGTGACTTGTCCACGTCTCGAAGAATACGATGATCTCTGTTCTCCGAGGTCTCCGCATGGGTGGCGATGAGTTTCTGCGCGGCGACAAGGCCGTTCAAGATTGGTGTCACATATTTGCGTTTTGTTTTGCTCTCGCGTCTGTTGATGCTCTGGTTGGCTTAGGATTTGGCAGGCACCTTGGAGTATCGGCAGTTTGCTTCGTGGCGGCTTGTCTGTTCTATTTGGCAGGAGTCAAATGGCCGCGAATCAGGGCTGGGCTTCCGTTCCGCAAGTCTGTCAAACAGAAAACAGGCGAGGTATTTTACCAGACCACCATAAAATCGCCGCTCGCCCCAGCAGAATTACGGTCAGCGGCTCTTGCTCTCGCTGGTGAACTTATCGGTCTTCTAGAGGAGAGGGGTTATACGCTAGAGCCTCCAGATGACGGCCTATCAAAAAGGGTGTGGGATTCACTACCGCAACCAGACCAAAAATTGCGCGATCAGTTTCATGTCCGCTTCGAGATTCGCTTTTCCGATGTCGTGGCAGATGTTGGGTACTACGGTTTGCTGAACGAGCTAATTGATAACAGAACTGTACGATCACTTTTGCAACGGAAATTAGAAGATGTCGATGACCTGCGAGCCGTCATTACAGGGCTTCGCGGCTGCGGCAAAATCTTAAACGACCGACATGCTGTTGAGGCGGCGAGCGGTGCTTATTCCACGCCACTTGGCCTTGCGGACTTGGTAATTGAGTACTCGCATGATGATCGTGATCGGTCAGTGCCCCCGCGAGATCGGCCACTACTGCTAAAGAACGTCACGGCAGGGAAAAACGCTCTCAATGTTCGCATGAAGCCGCTAGAGGTCCACGATGACAAACTTGTATTCAGGCCGGACATTATCACGTGCATCGTCGGCGGAGGCGACGTAGAGGTTGTGCCTGAATGGGAGAACTTAAAAGGTAAGGCACGTTTCAAGCTGAACGAGTTACCCGATTTCCTTAACGTGTTCTGTAGCCGCGATGGCCGCGTCGATAAAGCGTCCCTAGATGGACTCTTCGAAGAGAAGTCTCTCTGGCTGGAAATTCATTACGAATCCGACGGGAAGCGACTAGTTTCGGAATGTGAACTACTCTTCACGCGATGGCACCAGCAGATCAGGACGGGTGAGCACAGAATCAGGTTTGCAGGCCAACAACGCGCGGCCAGCGCTGTAACCACAGCTAAAGAAATAGATGGCGCTCCTAGATTGCTGTGTAAGGGCGTTTCCTCAATCAAGGGAGCCATCACTGTTTACGAGGACGACATGACTTCGTCACCGCTAGTTTCTACCGCTAGGGTTGTTGGCAGGCCATTCTTCTATCACCTGAAGATCGCCAATGAACCTGCTGGAACGGTAGATCGGAAGGTCGCGGGGAAAGTAGCTGGGCGGGTGCAAATGTTTCACGAAAACGGTACTCCTGCCGCTAGGGAGCGATTGCATCGGTGGGAGAACTCTCCTGGGCCAAGAGAAGTTGGAAAGAGTGCCGACCAACTGGTAGCCATAGACATCCCGCCGAATGGGATCGAATGCAATCTTGACATCGCCATGAAATATGAGAACGAGGATTCTTTTTACACCCCAAACAATGAAACCGCAATGCGGATCGGGGATGCTCCTGGCTGGAGGGAGGAGGATTTCAAGTTTCCACCGGGAATATACATTGCGAAAGTTCATCTCAGCGGCACCAACGTCGTAACTGACCTAAGGTGCCAAATCGTGAACAAGGGTGTCGGCTCAAAGCTTGAGATAACGCCACTAGAACACTGGAAGGGATATTAGCCAATGACAGAGTCATCATCAGAATCGCAGAAGTTCGATGCTGTAGTGCGGAAGGTGCTCTCGGTGTCCTACGACGAACTGAAAGCCGGGTGCCCCACACATTCCCGTCGTTTGGAATGTGTGGGAGACATAACGTAGCCGAATCGACTCTTCGGTTTCACCAAAGCTGACTTATCTACCTCCCACTCATTCGAAAATCACGAATGAGTGGGGCACCCGGCTTTCGTTTTCATCTTGCCGCTTAGAGACCGGTCATTTTCTCCAGGCGTTCCGGGTACCGAGCACCTTCTACCTTGATATTTGAGGCGGCGCTATCGATGTCGCGGAGGTCGTCGGGCGTCAGTTCGACTGCGGCTGCTCCGATGTTCTCTTCGAGGCGGTTTAGCTTCGTCGTGCCGGGGATCGGAACGATCCATGGCTTTTGGGCCAGCAGCCAAGCGAGTGCGATCTGAGCAGGAGTCGCCTTCTTACGTTCCGCGATGCTGCCGAGCAGTTTAATCAGGGCCTGATTTGCCTTGAGAGCCTCCGGCGTAAAGCGAGGGAGAGTGCTGCGGAAGTCGGAACTGTCGAAGGAAGTGTTCTCGCTCATCTTCCCTGTGAGGAAGCCCCTACCGAGGGGGCTATAGGGAACGAAACCAATTCCGAGTTCTTCAAGAGTCGGCAATACTTCCTTTTCAGGGCCTCTCGTCCACAGCGAGTATTCGCTCTGGAGAGCAGTGATCGGCTGGACTGCGTGTGCGCGACGAATCGTCTTTGCGCCTGCCTCGGACAGCCCGAAGTGCTTGACCTTGCCCGCTTGAATCAGTTCCTTCACGGCACCGGCGACGTCTTCGATCGGCACGTTCGGGTCAACCCGGTGCTGATAGAGCAGATCGATTGTGTCGATTTTGAGTCGCTTGAGCGAGCCTTCGACGGCCTGCTTGACGTGCTCCGGCCGGCTATTCAGGCCCGGCGATCCTTTCATTCCGCGCGGATCGAAATTAGGACTGACGTCGAACCCAAATTTGGTGGCGATCACCACCTGCTCGCGGAACGGAGCGAGGGCTTCGCCCACAAGCTCTTCGTTCAAGAACGGGCCGTACACTTCGGCGGTGTCAAAGAATGTGATGCCGTGTTCCACGGCGGCACGGAGAAGAGAGGTCATCTCCTGCTTGTCTTTGGGCGGGCCGTAGGAAAAGCTCATTCCCATGCAGCCTAGGCCGATTGCAGACACCTGCAGATTGCTTTTTCCAAGTTTGCGTTTTTGCATTATTACTCCTTCTAGAATGGCGCCCAGGAAACGTGCTCAGCAATCATTTCTTTTCGATCAGGCGTGCCGTGAGCACGGCTCCGTCGCGGTCGTCATGCAGCTTGATGGGGAAGATCAAAACGTTCCAACTCCAATGCGGACTCTGAACCGGCAGATGAGAGGCCCCTTGAAATCCGCGCCGGTCAATGTAAGTTTCGCGGGTGTCGGCTACGGTGCACACGATGTCGCGCCATTCGTCTCCCATCTGCGGAAACTGCTCGAACAGGTTCTTGCCGACAAACCAAGCTCGCTTGTGTCCATTCATCGCCGCGAAGTAGTCGTTCACGTGCTGCCAAGTTCCTTCCCTATCCAGGATCTCCAGGACAATGTCGTTCCCCATGGCCATCGAGATGCGTGAATAGTAAAAATCGCGCGCATCCACTACGACCGGGCGGCCACGCTTCTTGGCCTCGAAGGAACGCAACGCAGAAACCAGGTCATCCACCGAGCTGTATCCCTTAAGCAGGTGCATGTCGGCGATGCCGCCGAACCTGCGTTCCAAGGTCGCCGACAAAATGATGATCGGGACCTGGGGACGTTTGCGGCGCAGCGTCTCGGCCACGTCGGTCCCGAATTTGCCTGATCCGAGGTGGTAATCCAGGACGGCAATATCGATACCGTGCAGTTTGGCTTCAGCCTCTTCTATGGAGCTGGAGGTCACTACCTCGTAGCCCTTCTGCCGAAGTATGGCCGAGCGCAGCACCAGGTTGTCTTCGCGATCGTCGAGCAGCAACACGCGGATCGGAGTGACGGTCACCACCTGCGGACCGGCCGCCTGCAGCAATACCGGATTGGAGGTGTCTTCGCTCATCGCTTAACAGTTAGAAGCACGTCAGGGTTTCCCGGTAACCCGGCGTGCGGTTAATACCGATAAAAGGCCCGCAGACGAGTGCGCGCTGGCGCCGAGATCACGGTTTGTCGGTTCCAGCCGCAGAGCCGCTTTTCTGGCCAGCCAGGATCGCCCGGACCGCTTTCGCAAGTTCTGGGAGTTTATTGAATATGCCAACCGCTCGCAACCATTCTTTGTGGTCGAAGGCGGGAGATCCGCTGACCATGGCCCCTGCCGGAATGTCTCCATGGGTCCCACTCTGGGCGGTCACGACGACGCCATCGCCGATATTGCAATGGCCGGCGACGCCCACCTGGCCGGCGAGGATGACATTCTTGCCCACCACCGTCGATCCGGCCAATCCGACTTGGGAGCACAGAAGGGTATGCTCAGCGACCGCAGAGCCATGTCCCACCTGCACCAGGTTGTCGATCTTAACCCCGCGCCCAATGCGGGTTTCACCAATGCTGGCGCGGTCCACGCAGGAATTCGCCTGCACTTCAATGTCGCTGTCCAGCACCGCTGGGCCAGATTGGGTGATTTTTTCCCAGCGCTCGCCGTCGCGGGCAAAGCCGAAGCCGTCACATCCGACAATGGCGCCGTTTTGCAGGATGACGTTGTCGCCCAGGATGCAGTCTTCGCGTACGACGGCGTGGGCATGTGCGAAGAAATGGTTGCCAATACGTGCGCCGCGATAAATCACAACGTGCGGCAAGAGCACAGCATCGTCGGCAATCTCGACGTCCTCGTCGATCACCACGTAGGCTGCAATGTGCGCCTTCTTGCCAAGTCTGGCAGTGAGTGCGATCACGGCTGTAGGATGCACACCGGCTTCATACACCGGGGGCTGGTAAAAAAGACTGATCGCTCTGGCGAATGCCAGGTAGGGATTCTTGCTGCGCAACATGCCTGTCGAGATGGCAGGGAAGTCCTCGGCAACGATCACGGCGGCGGCGGCAGTGGTCTTGGCGGCAGCCGCATACTTGGGATTGGCGACAAAGGTAATCTGCCCGAGGCCGGCTTCTTCGATTCCGGCAACACCGGTGATCTCGGCGTCGGGGTCAGCATTTTCGAGCGTGGCGCCCAATGCGGACGCGATTTCGGCAAGTTTCATAGTCGGCATATCTCGAAACCGCGGAACTTCGCCGCTGACCAGCACTTCACCCAAACAGCGATACCTGACGCGTGTCTTCCGGACGGCGGCCGCGGCGCTGCGATTTCTTGTCGCCGATGACAGCTATTACCGTCATCTCAGCCAGCGCAGAGCGGGGCACAAAAATCCGTTGCGTGTTGGAGCGAGTATCGGGCGGGATAACGGAAAAGCCGTCGGTCCCTTCCTGCAGCAGGTCGTTGGGCATCATACCCTCAATCGTCTCGTTGTCGCGGAAGCGCAGCCGGACCCACAGTCCTTCCATGCGAGGCCGCGAAGTGAAGGTCTTGCGGGTGAGCGATTCTGAATCCCCGAATTCGCGAACGAAGTAAACGCCTTTGACCTCGCGCAGCTCGATGGAAACTACATTGCCGGCCGTGTTCAGTAACTCCAGCTTCCCGTCAGCAATAAACGCAGCACTAACGTAACCATTTACGGTGTCGCGGTCCATCTTGCGGACGATGACTTTCTTGTGTGTAGTGGACATAGGCCGAATCGAATCGCTCAGCCGATTGTCGCACTTTTGCTCAAAATGTGCCCTCCGGAAGCTACTCTGTAGCCAAATGGTCAACCTTTGTGTTATTGTTCGCTGTACGGCGACCCCGGTGCCAAAAATCCCTTAAGTTACCTCGAAAGAGTGAGTTGCAGAGTCAGCAACGATTTTTCAGCCGGTTTTTTGGATATGAGGAAGTTCCGATTCCGCGGCGAGAGGAAAGAGTCGGTTCAAGCGGCCTGGTGTATTGGGCACCCTCTGCTCGGGACCTCTTCATTGCTGGAGTTCGCCTTTAGAAACATACATTTAGATGGCAGACTACATCTATAGCATGGAGACCCGGCTCACACCGGACCAACAAAGTGGTGTGAACCTGGTGCAGGAAATTGCCCGACATGCCGGGCTGAATCTTTATCTCACCGGCGGCACCATTCGCGACCTCATCACCGGGTTTCCCATCCGCGACATCGATCTCAGCATTCAAGGTAATCCGCTCAAGCTGCAGAGGGAACTGGAAAAAGCGGGCATATCGGCGCAGGGTGTCGATGAGGAGCTGCGAATCCTTTACCTGCTGATGCCGGGCAACGTGCGCGCCGAGTTGAACATGACTCGGGCCGAGACGTATGACAACCCCGGCAAGCCGCCGAGCATCACTTCCGCCACCATCAATGAAGATCTAAGGCGTCGCGATTTTACGGTCAACGCCATGGCCCTGTCGCTGAATCCGGGCTCGCGCGGATTACTGCTCGATCCCTTCAACGGGGTCGCCGACATTGAAGCCAAGGTGCTGCGCGTCCTGCATAATTATGCGTTTCTGGAAGAACCGGTTCGGCTCATCAGGGCGATACGTCTGAGCGCACGTTTCCACTGGCCCCTGGAAGAGCGGACGCAAGCGCGCTACGACGCCGCCAAAGAGAACAACTACATCGAGAATATCGGCAAGCGGGCCGTCGGTTACGAACTGGAGCAACTGGCGCACGAAGACGATCCGTTGCATATCATGCGCGCGCTGGATAAAGAAGGCTGGCTGAAGGTGCTGCATCCGCATTGGAGCATGGCCAAAGTCGACGCCAGCGAATTGGGGCAGGTGGTGAAGACGCGCCAGATGATGAACGACCTCGGCTACTCGGTGGAAGCCGGACCGATCGTGATGTACTTCCTGACCCGGCGCATGGGCGACAAGGACACCTCCGAAATCCAGCGCATGATTCCTCGCCGTGATTTCGTGGATAAGTGGAAGCGCTTGGAAAGCGGGGCCCGCGATCTGGCGAAGAAGCTGACCAGCAAGGAGGCGGGCACACCCTCGAGGTCGTGGAAGGTCCTGTCACACGCCTCGCCGGAAAATATTCTGTTTCTAAGCCTCACCACGAAACACCAGGCAGTCGATCAGAAGCTGAAAAACTTCTTCACAAAATGGCGGCAGATGAAAGAGAAGTTGCCGTTCCCGGAGATGGCGGAATTGCGCATTACGCCTCAGCTCCCGGAATATCCCAAGCTGATGGACGAAGCTTTCCTGTTGCTGCTCGATGGCAAGCTGCGGTCGCATACGGAGATCATGAACTTCTTGAAGCCGTATGAACCACCGCCGCCACCGCCGCCACCGGCACCCAGGCGAGGGCGTGGCAAAGCAGCGGCTGCAAAAGGGATTGCACCGGGCGCTGAAGCACCCGCTCCAGCGAAGCGGGGACGCAAAGCGAAGGTGACGGAGACGCAAGCCGTCGCGCCTGCCCCGGCGCCTGCCGTAGCTGCGCCAATTACGGAGGCGAAGCCGGCTTCAGGGGCTAAGAAAGCGGTAGCGACTCCCGGGCCGAAGAAGGCGGCGGTTCCCGCTCCCAAGCCTGCAACGAAAAAGGCTGCATCAACGAAGCCTGCTGCAACCAAGAAGGTCACGCCAGCGAAAGCTCCCAAGAAGCCCGTAAAACCGACCAAGAAGAAGGCGTCCGCAAAGAAGGCCCCGGCAAAGAAGGCAGCTGCGAGGAAGCCTGCTGCGAAAAAAGCCGTCAAGAAAAAGCGATAGACGAGATCAATGCGATCGGCGCTGGGCTCAAGATGCCAAAAGTTTGCCGGAATTGAAAAGGCGCGACCGTGTCATTTGAGCGGCAGGTGGTGCCTTGGCTGCCGTCAGGCGAGATACGGCTGCAAATTCTGTTCGATGGTGGTTTGGTCAACATCCTCGCCGCGGTTTAGCCTCTCCAGGATTTCGTCCACGATCTGCTTGGCCTGGTTGCGCTCGCGATGCAGCAGAAAGCCGTCGAAAACGTGCTCCCCGCGCATGGCCTCCTGGATCTCGGTTTCCTTGTCGTGTTCTCCGAGTTCCGTGAAATACACCACCTTGTAGCGGCCGCTGTAACTGGCTTCACGATAGATCTCGAACATCACTTTCTTGGTGTCGGTCATCAGGGGCATGGCTAATCGTCTCCGGCCGCCGTCGCAGGCTCCCGTTCGGCTGCTACGAGCGGGAATCCCATCGGAATATCCTCCTGCGCCCGCGATTTCTGTGCCAACGGCATACGCAAGGAACGCTCGTATGCCGCGAGCTGCTGTTCCAATTGTTTCGCCGCCTCCGCCTTCTTCGTTAAGGTTTCCTGGTAGCGCTTCAAGAAGTAATCGATGGTTTCGACACGGATCTTGATGGACCCGGTCGGCTTGTTCTCGTCGAGGTCCTTGAAGGAGAAATAGGGCGTACCCGAATTCTCGATGATGTCCTCGATCACGCTGTAGATAGGCGCGTCGTGTCCGCACTTGAAGTTGCTCATCTCCAGCGCTACCAGGTTCGGATGACGCGCCGTGAACTTCGCCGCCCAGATCTTCTG
>PLBW01000065.1:0-1982 GCA_003135475.1 Acidobacteriaceae bacterium | reverse complement strand
AACACCGGATAGCCCAGCTTCTGGAACTCCTCCATGATCTCGTGGTTGAGGCCCGGATCATGGTGATAGACGCGGCCCAGCATGACGATGCCCAGGCGGTTCTGGCGCTCCAGGCTATCGAGCACCTCGCGAGCGCGCTTGCGCACTCCGCGATCAAAGTCCTCAAAGGCCTTGAAGCCGGCCTCGACCGCGCGCTCGTTCTCTTCTTCGGAGAGCCCCAGGATCGGCGCCCATGTCTGAAACATCTGCAAGGTAAACAGCTTCTTGTCGTCGAGGTTCAGGATGGGATCGAAATACTGAATGCCGTTCTCCTTGAAGACGTCGTTCTCCTTAATGAAGGCCGCCTTCACCGAGTTAGGCGTGGCCGTCACGGTGGGGCAGGCATTGCTGCCGTTGCAGTTCTTCAGCGGCTGATGCAGCGTGTCAATCATGGGGAAGAAGATGGCGTCCAGCGGCTTCTTCTGGTGCTTCTGGAAGATCAGGTTGTAAACGTGCGGGATGCCGACCTTCGACGGGAAGCACGGATCGATGGCGCCGCGGCCCGCGCCGGCGCGGTACATGTCCTGGCCGGTGAACTCGGAGTACACCAGGTTCTCGGGCTCCAGGCCCAGGCTCTCCAGATACGCGCTAAACAGCGGCGCGTAGAGGTACATGTTCAGCACGCGCGGCATGCCGATGCGCAAGCTGGAGCGCTTCTTCATCAGCGCAATTCGCTGCTTGGCGGCCGACGTCCAGGCGCGCGTGGGAATGGGATCGGCAACCTTCTGCGGATTGCGCGAGCGCCACACCTCGCGGGCAGCGATGTCCACCAAATTCGGATTGGCGTTCTTGATCGCGTCCAATCCCGCCTTGATGCCGCGCATGGCGCCCACGTCCTCGACCTGTCCTTTTTCGCAGGTGGAAATGATCAGCCGCCGTTCTCCCGCTTGCAGCGGGACCTTCGACTTAAACACCGGCAGCGGCGAAGCCGGCTCAAGATGGTCGCCGACATTCACGTCGATGAAGGTGCGCAGGCAATTGTTCTTGCAGAAATAGCAGCGCGTGTCCTCGTTTCGCGTGGTGCGATACCCGATCTTTTGTACCGCATCGAGGCCAATGAAGGTAGTGCGATGGCTGTTCTTGTAGAGACGAATGACCTCCACGCCCGCTCCGATTGCGCCCGACTCGCCGCAGTGCTCGTGCACGATGACCTCGGCTTCGTGGTCAACGCCGTGGAAGTGAGAGTGAATGAAATCGACTTCCGACTTGACCGCCGCCAGGTTCTTCTGCGTGCCCCCCTGCAAGATGAAGCGCGATCCCAACTTCGCGAGGTTCGGAATTCCCGCGACATAGAGGAAGATATTTTTCGGCAGGACGTTCGCCAGTCCGGCGAGGATTTCTTCGCCGCGCCAACCCTGCCGCTGGAAGTTCACGATGTCGGACTGCATGAACACCGCGCAGCCGTAGCCGAAGATCGGCATCGTATTAGCAGAGAACGCGATGTCCGCGTACTCCTCCACCTTGTAACCGAGCGACTCGGCGGTACCTTGCAGGAAATAACCGTTTCCGGCTGAGCACTGGGTGTTGAGTTTGAAGTCCTTAACGCGACCGTCCTTCAACATGATGAGCTTGATGTCCTGGCCGCCGACATCCACGATGACGTGAGGATTCTTGTAGAACTTCATGGCCGATTCGGTGTGCGCTACGGTTTCCACCAGTGCGACATCGGCCTTGAGCACGTCTTTCAAAACATCCTTGGCGTATCCGGTGGTGCCGACCCCGAGCACTTCCAGCGTCGCTCCCTGCGACTCCACCTGCTGGCGAAGCGCGACGAACATGTCGATGGTGTCCTGGATGGGATTGCCGCCCGACAGTTGGTAGGCCTTGCAAAGCACGTCGCCCGCTTCTGACAGCAGCACAGCTTTCGTCGAGGTCGAACCGCCGTCAAGGCCGACGAATCCACGCACCGTCTCGCCGACGCCGAACTTCGCGCCGACGAATTT
>PLBW01000109.1 GCA_003135475.1 Acidobacteriaceae bacterium | reverse complement strand
AGGTAACGGGTCCACTGGGTGATCTTCTTGCGCCCCAGTTCGCCTTCCTTCTGCAGCTTGGCCAGAGGCTCGTACACCACCGTCATCAACTGCAAAATGATGGATGCGGTAATGTACGGCATGATGCCAAGCGCGAAGATCGTCAGACGGCGCAACTGACCGCCGCTGAACAGATCGACGAAGCCCAGGAAGGTGCCGCGATTCTGGTCGAAGAACTGCGACAGCAGATCGGCGTTGATGCCGGGCGTGGGAATGTGTCCGCCGAAGCGGTAAACCGCCAGCAGCCCAAGCGTGAACAAGATGCGCTTGCGCAGATCGGGAACGCGAAATACGTTGGCCAACTTCTCAAGCATAAAACCTCAGTTGCCAGTAACCAGTTGCCAGTAGTCAGTAGTCAGTTGCCAGTTATCAGTTGCCAGTAATCAGTAGCCAGTAATCAGTAGCCACTAGCCAGTTGCCAGTTATCAGTAGTGAGTTATCAGTCAGCAGCAGCAAGCCTCGGTGCGGCAACTGGCTACTGACTACTGACAACTTGAATCTTGCCGCCGGCCTTTTCGATCTTTTCCTGGGCCGACTTGGAAAACTTGTGCGCGTGTACCGTGATCGCCTTGGACAACTCGCCCTGGCCCAGCACCTTCACCAGTGTGTTTTTGGAGCTGACGACGCCGGCTTTGCGCAGCAATTCGGGCGTGATCTCGCTCTCGCCCAAGCCTGCCAGCCGTTCCAGGTTCACTACTTCATACTCGATTCGGAAGATGTTGGTGAAGCCGCGCTTGGGCAGGCGGCGATGCAAAGGCATCTGCCCACCCTCGAAGCCGCGCATCATGCGCGAACCACTGCGTGACCTCTGGCCTTTGTGGCCCCGGGTGGAAGTCTTTCCCATGCCCGAGCCCATACCCCGGCCCACACGCTTCTTATTCTCCGACGCCTTTCGCGGTGCACGTAAATTGCTGAGATTCATTTTGTACCTGTCTGTTCAGTTGTCAGTTGCTAGTAGCCAGTTGTCAATACATGCGTTCTGACGACATTTTAATTGCTAATCGCAAGTCGCTAGTCGCTGGTTGCCGTAACTGCCAACTGACAACCGGCTACTGGCAACCATTACTTCACGATCTCTACCAGGTGCGGGACCTTGGCCACCATGCCACGTATGGAAGGCGTGTCCTCACGCTCGACTACTTGATTCAACCGGGTGAAACCCAATCCCTTGACCACCAGTTTGTGTTTGACCGGGGCCGCAATTGCCGAACGCACCCACTTGAGCTGCATTTTCGCGCCCGCCTTTGCCGGCGTTGCTTGTGCCTTCTTACGAATACGGGCCATATTAAAGCTCCTCGACCGACTTGCCGCGCGCGCTGGCCACGTCTTTGCGGTCGCGCAGACGGGACAGCGCGTTGAACGTGGCTTTGATCACGTTGTGCGGATTGGTCGTTCCGATGGATTTGGTCAGCACGTTCTGGATTCCCGCCGAGGTCATGACCGCGCGGACCGCGCCGCCGGCAATAACGCCGGTGCCTTCGGGAGCCGGCTTCAGCATCACCATGCCCGCGCCGTAGCGGCCCAGCACCTGGTGAGGAATCGAGGTCTGCGTCAGGTTCACGCGCAGCAGGTTCTTCTTGGCCGCTTCGATTCCCTTGCGGATCGCCTGCGGAACTTCCTTGGCTTTACCGGATCCGTATCCCACCACGGCGGAACTGGGATCGCCCACCACCACCAGCGCCGCAAACGACAGGTTCTTGCCGCCTTTGACGACTTTGGTGACGCGGTTGATCGAGACCACCTGGTCTTTCAGTTGGTACTGACCGGCGTCAAGCTTTTTCTTAACTGTTGGCATTCGCGTTGTGTCTCCTGGCGTCCGTGCCCTATGGCAATCACGCCCCTAAATCTTGTCATCCCGAGCGAGGTCGCCGCGGCGACTGAGTCGAGGGACCTGCTGTCGCTTCTCGCTGGTTGGCAGCGGGTAAAACTAGCCACTGACCACTAGCCCCCAACCCTGCCTTTAGAACTTCAGGCCCGCTTCCCGGGCCGCGTCGGCCAGCGCCTTGATGCGTCCGTGGTAAAGATATCCACCGCGATCGAAGACCACCTTCTCGATGCCCTTCTGCTTGGCGCGCTCGGCGATCAGCTTGCCTACATCTTTTGCCGAACCCACGTTGCCGCCGGTCGGACGCTTCTCGCCCTTGCCGACTTTCTTTACTGAGGTCGCCGAGACCAGGGTCACCCCCTGCGTGTCGTCGATTACCTGCGCGTAAATGTGGTTCACCGAACGATAGACGTTCAGCCGCGGACGCTCTGCCGTGCCCAGAACTTTCTTGCGAATTCGGGAGTGGACCTTCTGCCGCGTTTGATCTTTTGAAGACTTCGTGATCATTAGTTTTAGCTCTCAGCCGTCGGCTATCAGCCTTCAGCTATTAGTAAGTTCAGTCTCTAGTTACTGGCTACTGGCTACTGGCTACTGACAACTGTTACTTCGCTCCGGTCTTCCCGACCTTCTTCTTCAGGCGCTCATTGCTATAGCGCACGCCCTTGTTCTTGTACGGATCAGGTGGACGAAGGCTGCGCATCTCGGCAGCAACGAATCCCACCTTCTGCCGGTCAATACCACTAACCGTCAGGTGCGTCTGCTTGGGATCGACAGCCACTTCGATGCCCGCCGGTAGCGGGTATTCGATCAGGTGAGAATATCCCAAAGTAAACACCACCGTAGTCTTGCCCTTCATTTCGGCACGGTAGCCAATCCCGACGATGTCCAGTTCCTTGGTCCAGCCTCGGGTGACACCTTCCACCGAGTTGTTAACCAGGGCACGCACCAGTCCATGGATCGCAGCCTTGGAGTCGTCTTCGCGGACCACCGTTAAGATTCCATCGTTCTGTTCCAGTTTGACGCCAGCAGGCATGTGGGTCGTAACTTCGCCCTTCGGCCCCTTCACCCGAACCGTGTTGCCCTCTACGACGTAACTGACGCCCTTCGGCATCGGGATCGGCTTTCTACCAATTCTTGACATAATTTAGCCTTTAGCACTTAGCTTTTAGCCTTTAGCTAACAGCTTGTCATCCTGAGCGGAGGTGCGCCGCTTTTGCGCACCGGAGTCGCAGGGCCCCTATAGTGCCCGACGACTCTCGCTCCGCCTAGTAAATCTCGCAGAGGACTTCTCCGCCAATGCCTTCTTTGCGCGCCTGGCGCCCCGTCATCACGCCCCGCGGAGTCGTCAGAATGCTGATCCCAAGGCCGCCGAGCACGCGCGGAATCTCCGTGTGTCCGACATATACGCGGCAACCGGGACGCGAAACCCGCTTCAGGTCCGAAATCGGCGACGAGTTGTCGGGGCTGTACTTCAAGTACACCCGCAGGACCTTGCGGCCTTCTTCTTCGGCCGCTTTGAAGTTGGCGATGTAGCCCTCTTCCTTCAGGATGCGGGCCATCTCGACCTTCAGCTTGGAATGCGGAACGTCCACCTTCTGGTGCCGCGCCTTGATGGCATTGCGAACGCGGGTCAAAAAATCTGAGACCGGATCGGTCAAACTCATGCTTTATATCTCCTCAAATCGTCGCTCGTTAGCTTTCGCACGAACTCTTCGCGCCAGCGCTTCATCAACGCTGGGGAAAGAACCAGCCGCGACGGACTACCTAACCACTCTCCACTAACTACTGGCCACTGCCCTACCAACTCGACTTCATGACCCCGGGAATCTCGCCTCGCAAAGCCAGACCACGGAAGCACAGACGGCAGATACCGAACTTGCGCAGAAAGGCGCGCGGACGTCCGCAGATATGACAGCGATTGTGCTGCCGGACCGGGAATTTGGGCTTCTTGTTCGACTTGGCAATACTGGATGTCTTCGCCATTGTTTCCTTTTCGCTCTTCGCCTTCCTTTACGCTTTTTGCCTTTCGCTAGTCGCTCTTCGCGAGTTGCTAGCCACTGACTACTGGCAACTGACTACTGGCCGCTGGCTACTGCCTAAACGGCATGCCCATGTGTTTCAATAACGCCCGCGCCTGGTCGTCAGTGCCCGCCGAGGTCACAATCGTAATGTTCATGCCCTTCAGCTTCTCAATCTTGGCGTAATCGATCTCCGGAAAAATCAACTGATCGCGCACGCCCAAGGTGAAATTGCCACGTCCATCGAAGGACTTGGTCGGCACTCCGCGGAAGTCGCGAACCCGCGGCAGCGCCACGTTCACCAGACGGTCGAAAAATTCGTACATGCGATCGCCGCGCAGCGTGACCATCACCCCGATGGGCATCCCTTCGCGCACCTTGAAGGCCGCGATGGACTTGCGCGCCCGCGTAATGACCGGCTTCTGACCGGTGATCTGGCCAACCTCGCCCGCCGCCGGGTCGATCAGCTTGGCATTTTGCGTCGCCTCGCCCACTCCCATGTTGACGATGATCTTTTCCAGCTTGGGAGCCGCCATGGGGTTGTCGAGGTCGAACTCTTTCATCAGCGCCGGCAATACATCCTTGTAATAGCGGTCGCGCATGCGGGCGGTCTGGCGATTGGTCGCCTTCGGCCGCGCCGGTTTGCCCGATGCCGCCTCCGCTACATCGGCCTGCGCAGGCTTCGCCTTCTTGCCCTGGGGCTTGCCCTGCGGTTTTCCCTCCGCGGGCTGCGGCTTGCCCTGCGGTTTTCCCTCGGCGCCCTGCGGCTGCGATTTCGGTTTTTTCTCGTCTGCCATTCCCTGCTTCTACCTTTCTCACGGTTTCGGTTTGTTACTGCCACCGGTTCGTGAGGAGTTCAACTTAGCACTTAGCAATTAGCAATTAGCAATTAGCAATTAGCAATTAGCAATTAGCACTTAGCACTTAGTCAGTGCCCCAAACTTCCGCGTTCCACCTACAAGAACACCCAAGAGTCATGCATTGGCTAAGTGCCAAATGCTAAATGCCAAGTGCTACCGGCTACTTCTCCAACGTGGTCCCGCAGTTCTTACATACGCGCGAGTGGCGGTCGCCGTGTTTCTCGTGACCCACCCGCACCGGACGCGCGCAGGAGCTGCACATCAGCATTACATTGCTAATGGATATCGGGCTCTCCTGTTCGGCAATGCCGCCCTTGATGTTCTTCTGCGGATTGGGCCGCACGTTCTTCTTCACCATCATCACGTGCTCCACCAACACCTTGGACTCGTCCGGCATGACGCGGAGAACGCGGCCTTCCTTGCCCTTGTCGCGCCCGGTAATCACCCGCACCTGATCGTTGCGGCGAATATCTACGCTCTTTTGCATCTTCAAACCCCTTGGCAATTAGCTGTTAGCTCTTAGCCTTTAGCAATCGCGGGTTGCTATACCACTGACAACTGACAACCGGCTACTGGCAACTGATTTACAGCACTTCCGGCGCCAGGGAAACGATCTTCAAGAACTTCTTCTCGCGCAACTCACGGGCTACCGGGCCGAACACGCGCGTCCCGATCGGCTCATGCACGTCATTGATCAACACCGCCGCATTCTGATCGAAGCGGATGTAGGTGCCGTCACGGCGGCGATGTTCTTTGCGAGTGCGCACGATCACGGCTTTTACCACTGTGCCCTTCTTGGCGGTGCCGTCGGGAGAGGCTTCCTTCACGGAAGCCGTAACCACGTCACCCAAATGGGCGACCAGGCCGGTGGAACCGCCCAGCGGCAGAATCATCTGCAGCTT
>PLBW01000210.1:956-25703 GCA_003135475.1 Acidobacteriaceae bacterium | reverse complement strand
TACGAGAAACTGCGCTCGTATCTGTTGACGTCTCCCAAGCTCTCTAATTTTCAACTGGTGATTGCCGGCGGACTCTTACTGCTGGTGGTACTGTTTGCGCCCGGCGGACTGATCGGCTGGCTCTATCGCCTGGTGCCGCGCGCCCGCAAGGTGATCGAATGACTCCCTTACTGGAAGTGAGCGGCGTCAGCAAACGGTTTGGCGGACTGCTGGCGGTCTCCGATGTGAGCTTCAACCTCGGGGAACGCGAGATCCTGGGATTGATAGGCCCCAACGGCGCCGGTAAGACGACGCTGTTCAACGTGGTGAACGGCGTTTACAAGGGGGACAAAGGAACGGTGAAGTTTGCCGGTGAGGACATCACCAATTGTTCTCCCAACCAAGTGGTCCACCTTGGGTTGGCGCGCACGCACCAGATTGTGAAGCCGCTGCAGGACATGACGGTGTTGGAAAACGTGACCGTCGGCGCCTGCTTCGGCCGCGAATATCTTGCCCTGAAGCCGGCGCGGAAAGTGGCGCTGGAAGTGCTGGAACGCGTCGGACTGGCCAAGAGTGCCGAGATGTCGGCGCGCTCCCTGACCATCGCCGGCAAGAAGCGTTTGGAGGTGGCCCGCGCACTGGCGGCACGTCCCAAGCTGCTCCTGCTGGACGAAGTGCTGGCCGGGTTGAATCCCACCGAAATCACTCACATGATCGGCATCGTGCGAGACATCCGCGACAGCGGCATCTCGGTGTTCATGATCGAACATGTCATGCAGGCCATCATGAGTCTCTCTGACCGCATCGTGGTGTTGAGCTTCGGCCAGAAGCTCGCCGAAGGGCAGCCCGAGGAGGTGGCGCGCGATCCCCTGGTGATTGAAGCTTATTTGGGCGACCCGGACATCGCGGAAAAACTCAAGGAGAATGACTGATGGACGCCGTTCTGCAGATCGAAAAACTCGAGTCTGGCTACGGCGAGGTGCAGGTGCTGTGGGGCATATCGCTGCAGGTGCAGGCTGGCAAAATGACCACAGTCATAGGCGCCAACGGCGCGGGCAAGACAACCACGCTGCGCACCATTATGGGCAGCGTGCCTTGCTGGGGCGGCCGCGTCCTGATGAACGGAGAAGATGTGACCCGGATGTCGCCGCACGCCAAAGCCAGGCGCGGCCTGGTCCTGGTGCCTGAGGGCCGGCAGCTTTTCCCCGACATGTCGGTGGAAGAGAACCTGGAGATGGGTGCGTATTCGCATCGCGCACGTAAGCGGCAGAAGGACAATCTGGAGCGCGTGTGGAATACTTTTCCGCGCTTGCAGGAGCGTCGCAAGCAGAGGTCGTCCACTCTCTCCGGCGGCGAACAGCAGATGTTGGCCATGGGCCGCGGATTGATGCAGGAGCCGGTCGTTCTCATGATCGACGAGCTATCGCTGGGACTGGCACCAGTGCTGGCGCAGCAGTTGTTCCTCACTCTGAAAAAGTTGAGAAAGCAAGGACTGACCATTGTGCTGGTCGAACAGAACGTGCACCTCGCCCTGGCGCTGAGCGACTATACCTATGTGCTGGCCGAAGGCCGGGTGGAGATTGAGGGCGATTCGCGCGAGGTTGCCAACATGGACGAAGTGCGGCGAGCCTACCTCGGACTTTAGGGCTTCGTCGGTAGCGCATTCCTGCAACGAGACAGGCAGGCGCGATCGCGCTTTCAGACTTGAAGCCCATATTGTCCCTTGGCTACCGCCGCTGGTGAGGCAGGTTCTCCCCCAAAAGTGGTAACGCGGCTCCACATTGTCTTCGCGGTCTGCTCGTTTGTCCACTAATTAGCGTAGAATCTGCAACTTACCAGTCACCGACCAAGGATACGGTAGCTTGTTGCTCACACCCGCAATGTGATCAACGTCACATTCAGGCGTGAGCCATGTCCGCCTGCCTTCCCCATGCTGTCCCATACAGTTCCGCTCCAAGGCCAATTCACAGATGGGATTTACCGATCAGGAATCCCGATGACGCCAGGCTTTCCCGTCTGGTATTGAATTGCGCTCACTTGCTTGGAGGCGAAGATGCGAGATTGTTTCCGGTCATCGGTAGTGTGCCTGCTCGCGGTCGCGTGTCTCTTGGTTCCGGTGGCGCTCATTGCCGCTGACTCAAATGCCACGACCACCGCGGATCCCACCAACGCGGCTACCAGCGCCGCAACCACGAACAGCGGCGCCAGTGTAGGAACGGCTGCCGTTATCAGTCCAACCTTAGTCGATCTCCTGGTAAAAAAGGGAATCCTGACCACAGCGGAAGCCAACAGTTTGCGAAATATGTCAGGTTCCGCAGGGATGCAGCAGTTGCTGCTTCTGCTGAAGGCCAAAGGCGTTGTCAATGACTCGGAAGCGGCAGAGCTGAAGAGTGCCGCGGATGCAGATACTCTGCACTCGCTGGTCGATACAGAATCGGGTCCCACTCAGTATGCAAGTCTCACCAGTCCGGGCGCGGGGCAAGCGGCGCCGAAGGAAGCCCCAGCTCCAGTGGTAATTCCCGCCATCGCACCGGTCCGGGTACTTCCGCTGGATGCGCCGGTGAAGGAAGGCTTGGCGGGCGCCCTGAAGTTGGGCGCGGTCAGAATGACACCGTATGGCTTCATCAAGGCCAGCGCGGCTTATGACTCCAGTTCTCCCCGTGGTGACGACTTTCCGCCGCCAGGGTTTCTGAACGCCGACACCGGACCAACTAACAACTCCGAATTTCATATCAAGGCGCGGCAAACCCGTATGGGCGCCAAGTTCGAGTGGCCTGATGTCTCGAAAAACGTGACCGTCACCGGCCAGATCGAAGCCGATTACGAAGGCAACTTTAGCCGCGCCGACAACCGCAACGTTTCCACCATTCGCAGCAACGCGCTCTCGCTGCGTCTGGCTTTCGGACGAATCGACTGGACCGTGGCTCCGAACACCGACATCTTCTTCGAAGCTGGACAGGATTGGACCATCTACGGCTCCAGCGCAATGATGAACTTGTTCGAGACCACGTTCTTTGGCGCGTATTGGGGCAACACTTACGAGCGCTCTCCCCAGATGCGTCTGGGCTTCGTCGAAAAGCTGGGCGGCTCCCGTAACTGGAAGCTCTCGCCCGAAGTGGCCATTATGATGCCGTCGGAAGGCAACGTTCCAGCCGATGCCGTAACCTCGACCTGCACCACAACCGTCAACCATACAACCTTTGCCGCAACCACGACCTGCAGCAACGTCGTGCTCGACGGAACCGGCAACCAGTTGGGATACGGCGAGCGCCAGGGCGCCGACAACGGGAAGCCCGAGATTGAATCCAGAGTCGTACTCCAGTTCCAGCTCGACAAGGCTCCGGGCGTTGTCCCAGCTCAGATTCTCTGGAGCGGCTTCTACACCGGGCGCCAAGGCACGATACTAGCCTCAGCCGTACCGCTTTGCGCGGGATGCGCGGGAGGCGCAGATACCTTCAAAGCTGCCTTCCCCAGGGGCTACGACGCCCACAGCAATGGCTACGGCAATCAGGTAGCAGTTTCACTGCCTACCCGCTGGGCAACTGTTGTGGCTAGCGCTTACATGGGAGCTGACCTGAGATTCATGTTTGGTGGCCAACTCTTGTCCAACTACAACTACACGGGGGGTCTGAGCAATAAGACGAACGCCCTCTCGGTGGATGGCTCTTCCACGGTGGTCTTTGGAACCAACAGTGCCGGCGCTGCCGTCGCCGCTCCACAATTGGCAGTGCGCGGTTACGGCGGATTCGTGCAGGTCGGATTCCCGATCTCGCGCTGGTTCAATGCCGACCCGAAGGGGCGGAATGCGGGCTGGCAAGCGTACTATGAGTACGGCATCGATGCGGCCAATGGCAATGACTTCAGACTCGCCAAGGCTATTGGTGCGTCCGGCGCCGGGCCGATCAAGAGCAACCTCAACGCCGTGACCATTTGGTACAAGATGAACCCCTGGGTCCAGTTCGCTCTGGAAGAGAGCCACTACGCCAGCTACGCTGTTCCGAACGAGCACGATGTTTGCACCACGAAGATCGCCGGCTTGCCTAGCTGCACGTCGATCGATTGGCGCACTGAGTTCGGACCAGTATTTACCTTCTAACAACCAGTCGTATAACCTTCACCGGGGTGGCCGCAGCAGCGCGCCACCCCGTTTTCCTTGCTCTGCGGCGGGTGCCCACCCAAGCCCTTTTGCTTGTTGGGTGGAATTTTGTCTTCCCATGAAGCGCTGCTGACGAGCAGGTGTCCAGCGCCCGAAGCGGCCCGATGGGTCATATGTCACAACTGCTTGTGACCCACTTCCGCGTCCCTCTTGGACGGCTTGCTTTACATTTTGGCCAAGCGCAACTCCGCGGAGGAATTCTGTCCGCTGCATCCGCCTGGCGTTGAACGCAAGGGCTTAGCCAACAAGAGAAGGGAGAAAAATGGCTGTATCCGTCCTCGCTCCCGCCCAACTTTCATCGGAAGAAATCAAGTCTTCGCTGGCCGGAACGATTGCCGCCGAGCGCATTCTCATTCGCCCCATCGACTTGATCGCCTGCGCCTCGGATGCCAGCTTCTACCGGCTGATCCCAAAAGCTGTGGTACAGGCGCAGAGTTTGGATGAGGTCCGCGGGCTATTTGCTTTCAGCCAACATTCGCAGGTGCCGATGACATTTCGAGCTGCCGGCACCAGCCTGTCGGGGCAATCGATTTCCGATGGATTGCTGGTGGACGTGGCGCGCCACTGGCGGGAATTGCGAGTCGAGGAAAGGGGTGGAAAGATCCGGGTGCAGCCCGGCGTCATCGGGGCGCGTGCCAACCAGGCGTTGATGCCGTATGGCGCCAAGATCGGCCCTGACCCCGCATCCATCGCAACTTGCACGCTAGGCGGGATACTCTCCAACAACTCCAGTGGCATGTGTTGCGGCGTCGAGCAGAATGCCTATCACACGCTGCACTCGATGAAGTTCATGTTGCCTTCGGGGACCGTTATCGATACGGCGTTGCCCGACGCCGATGAGCAGTTTCATGTGCGCGAACCCGAACTGGCGCGCGGGATCCTCGCCCTGAAATCGCAGTTGCAAGACAACCCCGGCTTGCGAGAGCGAGTGCGCAACAAGTACCGGATGAAGAACACCACCGGCTACTCGCTGAATGCATTTCTCGACTTCGACCGGGCCGTGGATATTTTTCAGCACGTTTTGATTGGCTCCGAAGGCACGCTCGCCTTCATCGCCGAGGCCGTGCTCAACACCGTTCCCGATCTTCCCGTGAAGTACACCGGACTGCTGCTCTACCCGGATTTGTACGCCGCCGCAGATTCCATCGTGCCCTTGCGGCAAGCGGGCGCCAAGACCTTGGAGATCATGGACCGCGCCTCGCTGCGATCGGTGGAAAATCAGGCCGGTGTACCGCCCTCGCTGCGCACCTTGCCCGCCGCCGCTGCCGGCCTGCTGGTTGAGTTTCAATCGGCGGACGAGAAGGAGCGCACAGAATTAGAGAAGATTGCTGCGGATTCCGTAGGCGGCCTGAAACTGTACCAGCCGGCCCAATTCACGCACCTAGCGACGGAGCAGGCGCTGCTGTGGAAAATACGTGCCGGCCTGTTCCCGTCGGTGGGCTCGGTACGCAAGAGCGGCACCACAGTCATCATCGAGGACGTTGCGTTCCCCATCGAGGCCCTGGCCGACGCGGCCCACGATCTAACCCGGCTCTTCCGCAAACATGAGTACGAGAACGCCATCATCTTCGGTCATGCCAAGGACGGAAATCTGCACTTCGTCATGACCCAGAGTTTCAACAACCAGGCTGTGATTGACCAGTACGCGCGCTTCATGGACGACGTTGTCGCGTTGGTGGTCGAGCGTTATGACGGCGCGCTCAAGGCGGAGCACGGCACCGGGCGAAACATGGCTCCATTCGTCAAGACCGAGTGGGGAAGTGACGGCTACGCCATCATGTGCCGCCTGAAGGAGCTGGTCGATCCCGGCAACCTGCTGAACCCGGGGGTGATCATCAATCCCGACCGGCAAGCGCACCTGGCGAATCTGAAACAGTTGCCGTCGGTAGAGCCTGAAATCGACAAGTGCATCGAGTGTGGCTACTGCGAGCCCAAGTGTCCCAGCCGCGAGCTCACGCTGACGCCCCGGCAGCGCATCGTGGTGCGTCGCGAGATGGCGCGGCTGCAGGCGGGCGGAGACCACTCCCCTCTGTATGCCGCTCTCGACGCAGAATTTCCCTACATGGCGCTCGACACCTGCGCTACCGATGGACTTTGCGCCACCGCGTGTCCGGTGAGTATCGACACCGGGCAACTGGTCAAGCGCTTCCGCGGGATTCGTTCATCGGTTGCCGCGAAGCAGTGGGCGGTGCGCATCAGCCAGCATTTCAAGCTGACGGAATGGGCACTGCGGTGCGCGCTGCGAGCGGGACATGCCGCCGAGGCGGTCATTGGATTGGGTGGAATGCGCCGCTTGACCCGGACACTGCAACGTTTCGCCGGAGACAACTTGGCGGAATGGATGCCCGACACTCCTTACGCGGCTGGTCCGGTGCCCAAGACGCAGCGTGCCGGTGCGCAGGCCATTTACTTTCCCGCCTGCATCTCGCGCGTGATGGGCCGCTTGCCCGGCGAACCCGAAGATCGTTCCCTGATGGAGTTGACCGTCGAGTTGGGACGCCGCGCCGGAGTTCCGCTCCACATCCCGCGCGAGGTCGCGGGAACCTGCTGCGGCACGCCCTTCTCGTCGAAAGGATTCAGCAGCGCTCANNAGTCTGCCCATCGTGATTGACACCAGTCCCTGCACCTACGGATTCAAGACTGCGCGTTCGTATCTAACGCCAGAGAACCAGGAACGCTTCGACCAGATGACATTTGTGGATGCCATCGAGTTCGTTCACGACGAGCTGCTGCCGAAGTTGCCGGTCAAGACGAAGTCGCGCTCCGTGGCCCTGCATCCGGTGTGCTCGGTCACCAAGATGGGCATCGGGGCGAAGCTGGAAGGAATTGCGCGTGCCTGCAGCGAGCAGGTCACAATTCCGCTGGACGCAGGTTGTTGCGGCTTTGCGGGCGATCGCGGTTTTCTATTTCCTGAGCTGACCCAGGCGGCTACCAGACCCGAGGCGGCGGAAGTGAAAGCCAAGCAGCCGGATGAGTGCTATTCCAGCAGCCGTACCTGCGAGATCGGCATGAGCCGCTCTACCGGACAGATCTACCGTTCGTATATGTATCTTCTGGAGAAAGCGACGCGGTAGAAGAGGACGGGTAGTGCGGGCCTTCAGGCCCGCGTATAAGGGCAGAAAGAAAAATCGCGTAAGCCGCTGAGGCCGCGACGACCTCAGCGGCTTACGTGGGGTTCATCGGCGGCGGACGCGGCGCTGAAGCGCCGCACTACCCGTACCACACCAATTCAGAGAGCAGTCTCATTGTGACGGAAGCGCCAGGTAGGCGTAGGTCACCCTATCGCGGTCGGCTGCGTTCCACGCCCAGTTGATGGTGGTGTTCTTCCTTCCCGTCGCGCCGAGGCGGCCCCAATAGCCCGTCGGATATTTTCCGTGCGCCAGCGGCCCCTGCACCACCACGACGACGTGACCGTGCGGAGTGTCTTTCAGGCCTCCGACAACGAAAAAGCCGAGATCCGCCTGGGCCCCTGCCGCAATGCCATCGGGCAGCGGCGTCCAGGGCGCGGTCTGGATTTCATCTACGATGTCGTCCGCCATTCCAGCCATCGCGATTCCCAGATCGCCCGCTACGGCCTTCAAAAAGCCGCTGCAGTCGTTAGCATGCGCGTCAAAGTGTGCTTCACAACTGTCGATGATCTTTTGCTGCGGAGTAGGGTCAGCCATCATTACCTCAAGGTTCAGAATCTGTCCGGAGAATCGTATGTGGGCGCCCCGTTTCTAGCCTGATGTTGGCTAGGGCGGGGCAGCTTTCTACTGAATCTCGATCACGCTGCCGCTGTCGGCTTCCTGCAGTTCCTTGGTGCGCTCGATCACGCGCTGGGTGAACGCGAACAGCGACTTGGCATGTGGGGACTGGTCCCCCTCGAGCACGATGGGCTGGCCGCTATCGCCGCCCTTGCGGATGTCGGGATCGAGTTCGATGCTGCCGAGAAACGGCACCCCGAACTGCTGCGCGGTGCGCGCCCCGCCACCCTTGGAGAAGATGTCAATTTCGTGCTGGCAATGCGGGCACACGAAGAAACTCATGTTCTCCACGATGCCGATGATGTCCACCTTCACCTGCTTGAACATCTCGAGGGCCTTGCGCGCGTCCTGCAAGGCAACGTCGCTGGGCGTGGTGACCACGATCGCGCCGGTCAGCGGCACGGTCTGCACCAGCGAGATCACGACATCGCCGGTGCCCGGCGGCAGATCGACGATGAGGTAGTCGAGCTGTCCCCACTCCACCTGGCCGAGAAACTGCTTGACGATGGAGTGCAGCATGGGACCGCGCCAAACCAGAGGCTTGTCGCCCGGGCTGAGAAAGCCGACCGACATCACCTTCAGGCCGTAACGCTCCGGCGGCAGAATGCGGTCTTCGCCGACCACGCTCGGGGCCATGGTGGTGCCCAGCATCATTGGGACGTTAGGGCCGTACACGTCGGCGTCGAGCAGCCCGACCTTGTGGCCCAGGCGCGCCAGCGCGATGGCCAGATTGACCGCCAGAGTGGTCTTGCCGACGCCGCCCTTGCCTGAGCCTACGGCGATGATGCTGTTGACTCCCGGAAGCGGCTGCGGCCCGGCCTGCGGTTGGCCGGGCATGTGCGAATGCTGATGACTCACGTGGTTTCCTGTAGTAATGGGAATGAGGTGCGCAAACGATGATTATACCCTGCGAGAGGGGAGGTCTCAGCGGTACGATTGGCGGTTTGGTGGTGTCCCGGACTGTCCGCTGTCGACCCCGTACTTCCGCACTAGCCGCGACAACGGCACCGTCCGCGTCTTTCCAGTCCGGAGTTTATCGAGTCGTTTGTCGGCGATCTCCACGTCTTCAAGATCCTCGAGGTGCTGGATGATCGCCTGCTTGGCGCAATAGGCCGTGGTGCGTCCCGTATGCTTGGCCAGCCGCTCCAGCCGCTCTTCGATTTTTGCGGGCAGACGAATCGCAAGCACGTCAGGGAACCTCTGCACAAGTATAGCAGTGCGAAATTGGCTCACTTCCGCTCGTGGAAATCTGCCAAATGTTCCTCTTGCCATCCGCCCGCCGACCAAGCATAATAGCATGTTCGCTTTTTCTTCGCATACCGAGAGGCGTGGTGCAGAACTACCTACCATTCGACTTCGAGCCCACGGATGAGCAGCGCCGGGCCATCGAGCATGTGCATGGTCCCATGCTGGTGGTGGCGGGCGCGGGCACCGGCAAAACCACCGTGCTGGCGCGACGCATCGCCCACCTCATTGAGAGCGAAGCGGCCAGGCCGAAGGAAATTCTTGCCGTCACCTACACTCGCAATGCGGCTGCTCAGTTGATCGCGCGGGTTGGCGAGATCCTCTATCCTCACCTCGACCAACCGACCGCGGTACGCAAGCTGATGGCGAGCGGCTTGCGGCCTCACACCTTTCATTCCTATTGCTACGGATTGTTGCACGACGCCAATATTCAATTTGCGCTGCTCGACGAGAAGGACCTGCAAATTCTGTTGCGGCGCCGCATTCAAGATTTGCCGCTCAAGCGCTTCATCAAGGCGTCGGACCCGGGACAATTCCTCCAACATTTGCTGGAATTCTTCCGCAGTTGCCATGACGAGCTGCGCACTCCTGAGGACTACGACGCCTACATCACTCGTCTGGAGCGCAGCGAGATTCCGCTGCCACGCGTGGGCAAGTCGAAAGACGCCGCGACGATGCTGGACGAGGAGGTGCTCGAGCGCTGTCGCGAGATCGCGCGCGTCTTCCATTATGTCGAAGACCTGCTGAAGCAGGAAGGACTGGGAACCTTCGGCCACATCATCACGCGCGCGGTCGATTTGCTCAGCCGCCGTCAATCTGTGTTGCAGCGCGCGCAAAAATATGCCCGCTTCATTCTGATCGACGAGTTCCAGGACTCCAACGTCGCCCAGATTCAGCTTGCCAAGCTGCTTGGGGGGCAAGAGGCCAACGTATTCGCGGTCGGCGATCCCGACCAGGCGATCTATCGTTTCCGCGGCGCCACCAGCGGGGCCTTCGACCAGTTTCTGAAGACTTTCGACCCCAGCCGGGTGCAGCGCGCCACGTTGTCGAAGAACCGCCGCTCGACTCCGCCCATCCTGCGTTGCGCCTATCAAACCATTAAGGTCAACCCGACCGTTGCCAGCAAAGAGTTGCGCGATGGCGGCTGGCCGCGTGAGCCGCTGGGCTGCGCGCGTCTGGAAGAAGACCCGGCCCTGGCGCACGCATCGCCGGTGCGGGCCACTTTGCACAACGGCTGCGAGCAAGAAGCGGAGTTCGTCGCCGGCACCATATCGGCCATACATCAGCAGCACCCTGCGATGAAGCTCCACGACATCGCAGTGTTGTACCGCACTCATGCCCATCGCGATGAGGTGCTCGCCGAACTTCGGCTTCGCGACATTCCCGTGCACGTCCAGGGCGTCGATCTTTTCGATACGCCGGAGGTCCGCGACGCCATGGCGGCGTTGCAGATCATGGAGTCGTCCAATCCCATTGCGCTGGTTCGGGTGGCGGCGTTTCCCCAGTTCAAGGTGGATCCGGAAGAGTTTCGCGCTGCGCTCGCCCTCGCTGCTAAGAAGGCTTCCATCGAGTCGGTGCTGGAGAAAGTATCCGGTGGTTTCGCGGTGATGGAATCGGTGCGCGAGGCGCGACACGACCTCGTCAACGCCAACGGCCTGCTGGGACCGATGAAGATTGCGCAACAGATATTCCAACTCGCAGATTCTCTCCCGCTGCGGCGCTTGCAGGAACTGGCCGAGCAATGGGGTGGCAAGCCCAAGCCCCTGGTGGGGCAGGGAACGCTGCGCGAATTTCTCGAGTATGTCGAGTGGTTTCGCGAGGCGGGTGGATGCCTTGCTGAGGATGGCGGAGAGGACGATCCGGTGGCGGCGCTGGCGCCTACCGACTTCAGCAGCCCGCCACTCGAAGACGCGGTGCAGTTGATGACTGTGCATGCCGCCAAGGGATTAGAGTTTCCTTGCGTCTTTGTTTTGCGCCTATCGTCTGGATCGTTTCCCCACAACTACAAGGAACCCCTGGTTGAGTTTCCGCAGCAATTGCGCAGCAAGGAAACCGCCGCCGAAAGTCCGCCCAAGCCCCTTCACGACGAGGAAGAGCGCCGCCTGTTTTACGTTGCCATGACGCGCGCCCAGGACGAGCTCTACCTGTGCGCCAAGATCAGCAAGGCGAAAAACGATCCCGCTCCTACCAGGTACATGCGCGAGTTGGTGAACGCGGGAAAGTCCGCGCTGAAGGGGGCGATCGAATGTCGGGTGTTGCCCCCGGACGAGATCGTTCCGACGCTGCAGGCCGCGGCCGAGCCACAGCCGCTGATCTCGCAATGGGTACAGCTTCCTGCGCGCTACGATGCGCCTCTCGGCGAGTTGAGCGCCAGCGCCATCGAGCAGTACGAACGCTGTCCGCTGGCATTCAAGCTCAGCCGCGACTGGTGCATCCCTGAGCAACCGGCGGCCATGATGCAATTTGGCTCGGCGATGCACCTTGCTCTCAAGGCCTATTTCGACGGCGTGCGCGCCGGGCATCCCCCGGATGAAGAGGCGGTCGTCGCGTGTTTTCGCGACGAGTTCAGCAAGGCCAAGATCGAGGAGGACGCACAGCGCGAGCTTTACGACAAGGACGGCTGCGAGCAACTGCGGCAGTTTCTCCGCTCCGATCTGGCGCAGCCGGCGGGAGAAATTCTCAACAACGAGCGCTTCTTCCGCGCCAACATTGGCGGGACGCTGGTGAAGGGAAGAATGGATCGCCTGGAGCGGATCGACGGCGACCGCGTCAGTATTGTCGATTACAAGACGGGAAAGCCGAAGACGCAGGAGGATGCCGACGAGAGCCTGCAACTTTCCATCTATGCGCTGGCGGCCAAGAGCATGGGCTTTGCCGCCGACTCACTGGTGATCGTCAACCTCGCGAATTGCAGCGCCATTGAGTCGCGGCGCTCGGAAAAGGAACTCGCCGCGGAAGAGGCCCGGGTGAGCGATGCCGCAGCCAATATTGCCGCCGGAAACTTCCAACCCAATCCCGGCCGGCATTGCCGCTTCTGTTCGTATCGCAGCCTCTGTCCGGCGACGGAACTGATCGTGGTTCAGCCCGCCGCAAGCACGGCTACGGTGAATTAGGCCGTCCTCGCGGAACGGGACTCTTAGCAGATGTGCGATATTCGATGACGTGAAATTGAGGGTCCCAACTCGTCTCGTAGTCCCGACTCTTCGTTTGGTTATCGCGATTTGCCTTCCGCTGATGTCAGCACAAGCGCAAAAAACCTATCTTGGAATGGACCGCAATGGTTATCCTGGCGACGCGAACATGGCAAACCTGCGGAAGACATTTACCTTCACTGGATATTGGTTGAACAACCCGCCCGGCGCAACCAGCAACACCTGGCAAGGCAAGCGCAAAGTTATTCAAGCGATGGGCTACGGATTCCTCCTGCTGTTTAACGGCCGGGACTACCGGCAGCTCAAGGCTTCAGGAGATCCGGCCCAGGTCGGGAGCAGCGACGCCGCAACGGCGGTGAAGGCGGCCGTACGTGACGGCTTTCCCCGGGGCTCGATCCTGTTTCTCGATCAGGAGCAAGGCGGGCGCATGCTGCCCGAACAGCGCGCTTACATTCATGCCTGGGTGGATGGCGTGGTGCGCGGAGGCTATCGTGCCGGTGTGTATTGTTCGGGCATCGCTTTTCGCGAGCCCAATAGCGTCTCCGTGGTGACGGCCAACGACATTCGCGATCATGACGGCGGCCGCGAGATCCATTTCTTCGTCAGCAACGACCAGTGCGGTCCATCGCCCGGCTGCATTTTTCCGAAGCGGCCGCCAACGGCCGCCGGCAGTGGCGTGCCCTTCGCCGATGCCTGGCAATTCGCGCAATCGCCGCGGCGTTCGGACATGACTGCGGCCTGCCCTCAAACCTATGCGTCCGATGGCAGCTGCTATCCGCCCACCATGCCTGCCAGCTCGGGGATGTACGTTGATGTGGACACGGCAAACTCCCCCGATCCCTCGCACGCGCGAGCGAAGTAGATTAGCCAAAGGCCGGCTTCATCGCAGTGCCGCTTCGGCGGAGGGCGCCGCCAAAGTCTGGACGCGCGGTTTGTCGAGTGGTCCAGAGATCACGTAGGAGCGCCCGCCCGCGCGCTCCAATCGAAGGGCCAGGCTGCGGTCATAGGACGCCGTGCCTTTGACGGTGTAATTGGCGCCGCCCGATTGCAGCTTGCAGTCAGCCAGAGTGAACATTCCATTCTCCAGAGCGACTTTGCCAATGAAGTTCGAAAACGCCAAAGGAGCGCCTCGCCCATCGAGAACAACATGGCGCAAGGAGCCGTCGCTCCAGGTGAAGTCGGCTGAGCCGTTTGCCGAATCGCGGAGGCTGGCGCGGTTCAACCCGCGCATGGCCAGGCTGTATTGGGCGTCAACTGCCCCGGCCGCCCAACTGTCGTGCATCAAGGTTCCCAGTTGCGCCATCGATACCCGCGTAATGCTTCCGGTCCCTGAATAGGTTGGCGGCGCAACGGTGAAATCGGCGGTCCATGTCCCGTTGTGGCGGCCTGCGAGAATGTCGGCGCGCAAGTCGCGTACGCGCAGCTTGCCGGCATCGAACTCAACGGCCGCGCTCACATTGTTAGCAACAGCGCTTCCCACTTCGAAGCGTGAGCTCGAAAAATGCCCGCTGGCGCGCAGCTTCAGCAGCGCATCTTCGCGCCTCTGTCCTATATCCAGCAGGTGATACCACGGCCGATTGAAATAGCTGGGGTTCACCAGTTGATTCAGCCGCGCCAGCGACGCGTCATCGCTACGAACGTCGAAGCGCAACGTACAGCTCTCAGGAGCAGTGCAATGCACCGGGAAACTGGCCGATCCACTGATCTCAGGTCCTTTGGCGAAGCCTGCCGTAAACGAAGTGACGGTCACCTGCTGATTGGCCAGCGTTGCCGCAGCCGAGGAGACCAGCAAGGGCTCGGCAACACCCTGCAACTCGGCGGTCACGCTGTGCAGCTGCACGTTTCCCGAGGTGCCGGGAGGCGCAAATCCAACCCAAGTTCCGGCTACATCGAGGTCAATTTGGGCGATTCCTGCGAGCCCGACCCCGGGTGTGCCGACTCCCAACGCTTTGGCTATGTTCAGCAATCGAGCCAGCTCTGCTTCGCCCTTGAGATTGAGGCTGTAGTGGTCCTCATCGAATGCCGCGCTGGCGGTTGCGGGTGAAAGGGCCCCGAGCGGAAGCGGAAAGGGTTTGACCAGAAGACGTAATTCCGGGCTGGCCGGCGGGGGCAGGGGTTTGCCTGAGGCGGAACGCCGACGGTGTGGACTGCCTGAGGCAATCGCATTGGGAATCACGATTTCTATGGTCCCGATCTGCAAGTCTTGCTTCAACACGCCGGATTGCAGCGCCAGGAGATTGGTGCGTCCGCCGCCTTGCCAGTTGGGCGTGCCTCCTGGCGGCCTGCGGACGGCGAACACTCCTTCAAACTCGCCGGTTGCCGTGAGATCGGCGGGCAGGTCCTTCTTGGCGTGGCGGGCCAACGCGACAATTCGCGCCGCCGGGATGCGCTCGGCGGAGACGCTCAAATCATACGCACCACCAGCCCACCCTTGGGTGGTGCCGCGAACTTCGAGCACGCCCGCACCCACGGGCGATTGACATTGCAGGTCGTGCAATGCGTCGTCGGGCGAGGAATAAGTTCCGGTGCAATGTACCAGAAGGCGCAGAGCTTCACCCAACGCGATGTCGTAGCGGCGAAAGTTATCAACCTGGGCGTCCAGCGTGACTCCCAGCGCAGCCGGGGTCCCGGTCAAAGATGCATTGGAGCGGACGTTGCCGCGCCAGCCCCGGTCCCGTCCATAGAGCAGCTTGGTGAGCTGCCCCAGCGGACCACCGCTGAAGGTGAATTTGAGATCGAGGGGCGTGTCGCGCAAACTTGAAGCCCGGTGGAAATGCCCATCCAGCTTGAGAGTGCCGGTGTCATGCACGTCCACATCGGTGCGCATGGGGCGCGCTTCCAAGCGGATGCCCCATTGGTTTTCCGACTCCAGCCAAAGCGCAAAATCGGCATCGGTGAAGGCAAATGCCTTCTTCACCTGGCCGAGCTTGAAGTTAACTCGCCCACTCGAAGCTTTCACATAAGGGAAGCGGGGGCGCACTTCCGGACGGGTCTCGGTGGTGGGCGCTGAGGTGACCTGCGAGGCCCGTTCCACCAACTCCTCCAGGTTCCAGTGCCCGTCGGAACGGCGGACCAGATTCAAGCTGGGACTGTCCAGGTCAAGCGTCCCAATCTCCAGGCGGCCGCGCCACAGCGAGGTCAGCCGCAGAAAGGCAGTGACGGTATCGGCGCGCAGCATCGGCTCGGCGCCGTAACTGGGGTCCTCGGCCACAACAAAATTTGAGAGCACGATCCCGGGCCGCGGCAGAAGTTTGAGGGCAATGCGGGAAACCGTGACGTCGCGCCCCAGTGCCCGGCTGATGGCCTCCGCCACCCGGCCGCGATAACGGTTTACGTTCACGAACGGGGGCACCAGCACGGCCAGCAGAACGATCAGCAGGATCGCCCATGTCATTCGCCGTGCGGTGCGGCCCGGCATCAGCGCACCACGTGGAACATGCGTGACCAGCGCGTCTGATCAAAGAAGTGGAACAGGATGTTGAACACCCACTGGATCCGATCTGCCAGGCCCTGCCGTTCGTACTCATCGCGCGGGGTGATGAACGACCAGTAGATGAACATGGGCCGTCCGATGACGTTCTCGCGCGGCACGAAACCCCAATAGCGGGAGTCGAGGCTGACGTCGCGATTGTCGCCCATGGCGAAGAGGCTGCCCGGCGGCACGACCAGGTCGCCGTTCTGCAGGTGCGAGGGCATGGTGAGGCGCCACTCGGGCGTTACGTCTTCGTAATCGCTGACCGGCACGCTGGGAAAATTATCGCGGTAGCCGTTGTAATCGCCTTTGCGGATGACGTAGGGCTCATCGAGGCGTTCTCCGTTGCGGTACACCGCTCCGTCCTGGAGATGAATCCGGTCGCCCGGGATACCCATGACGCGTTTGACGACGTAGAGGCCGGGCTGGGCTGGGGAGATGAAGACGAAGACGTCGCCGTGACGAGGCTCACGATAGGGAATCAGCTTGCCGATCCAACCGGTTTTTGGGGCCAGCAACATGCGGTCAACGAATACGTGGTCGCCAATGAGCAGGGTGTTCTCCATCGAACTCGATGGAATGGTGAACGCTTGCAGCGCGAAAGTGATAATGAACAGCCCGGTCACCAGCACAATGGCGATCGAGGCGATAAATTCCGAAGTTGTCTCCTTCGGCTTTTCCGGCTTTTGCGCCTTCTCCGGCTTCTCCGATTTTTCTGCTCCCTCAGCTTTGTTGGGCGCAGTCTTCACAATCTTTTTCGTAGCAGCCAAATGCACTCTTCCTTATGCCTTGAAGGGGCGCACCTTTAGGTGCGCCGTTAATGACTCCTTTATTCTGTCGTTCCGAGCGGGCTTCAGCCCGTGAGGAACCGGCTCTTCCGAATTTTTCCGCAGTCTTTCTCAGGCGTGTCGAAAAAACCAACTCACCAAAGCCCGAAGGGGTATGAGAGAACTGTGCCGTCCCTCAACCACCCCAACAAGCGCAAAAGCGGCGCTCGTTGGGGACCCCGGCTACGGGACTCATCAATTTTTCTCACTTTACCCAGGGCTTAACCACCCCAACACGCGCAAAAACGGCGCTCGTTGGGGACCCCGGTACGCCCTGGGCTAATATTGTTTCGCCCCTGCGGGGCTTTGATTTGGGCAATCGTTCATTCGGCCCACTCAAAACGCTTTCTCATCCAGGCGCTGAGGCCCAAATCTTTTTTCAAATCTATACGGGTACAGCTTTCAAAGACATCCTATTGCACGGTCCGCAGCATGCGGTGCCAGCGCACGTCGTGCAGCATGTGAGTAACGTCGTATGCCAGACTCGAAAGTTTATCAGACGGAACCCCGCCGGCGGCGGCGGAAGCCGATCGCAGTACAGACCAGTAGATGACCAGGGGGCGGCCAACAATGTTTTCCGCCGGTACGAATCCCCAATAGCGGGAGTCGGAGCTGTCGTCGCGGTTGTCGCCAAGCACGAAGAATGAGCCTTCGGGAACGATCAACTCACCGTCGTCAAGCAGCTTGCGAATTTGCAGATACCATGGCGACGACATTCCGAGGACCAACAGATTGCCGTCGGGAAAGCTGTCCCGGAACCCATCTCGCTGCTCCCAATGAAAAGTAGCGTAGGTATCGTCCTGGCGGACCCCGTTGACGTACACGTGTTTGTCGATGAGCCGGACCCGGTCGCCGGGAACCGCCACCACCCGCTTAACGAAGTGCTGCCGCGGGTCGAGCGGATAGCGGAAGACAATGATGTCCTGGCGCTGCACGGGCTGATAAGGCATGAGCCACCGCCAAAACGCTGAGTGTCCGTCGTGCACCTTGTCCACCAGCAAGTAGTCGCCAACCAGCAGGGTTGTCTCCATCGAGGGCGAGGGAATCTGGAAGGCCTGCACAATGAAGGCGATGACGAAGACCGCGATCACAATCGTAATGGCCAGCGATTGCAGGGAATTCATGCCGCCCGCATGGCTGCGCGCCGGGTGGTGCGGCCCGGAAGTTTTCGGCTCCTGGGCAGTCTCGACGGACATCTCGGTGCGGACTTGGTTCATGAAGGTTGCGAGAACTTGCTGGGGGTATCGCTGTCCCCTGTCCCAGAATCTCTCTTTAGCGACTGCAGAAAGTCCCAAGCCTCGCGCGCCGCTCGTTGCTCGGCCAGTTTTTTGGTATTGCCCTCGGCGCGGCGGGCAAAGCCCTTGTCTCCGTTGGGAGCGGCCGGAACCTGCGCTTCCATGGTGAACATCTTGCGATGGTCGGGGCCTTCTTCCTTAATTAGCACATAGCGCGGCTGCGAACGTCCACTGGCATGCACCGCTTCCTGCAACGCCGATTTGTAGTCAATCACAGGGAGCTTGCTGCTGCCGTCCTGGTGCACTTCCGCGAGGCCGGGTTCCAGGATCGATCGTTGAATGAAACGCTGCGCTACTTCCAAGCCGGCATCGAGGAATAGGGCGGCAATGACCGCCTCCAGAGAATCCACCAGCAGAGCAACCTTGCTGCGGCCGCCGCTGCGTTCCTCCCCCCGACCCAGGCGAAGGTATTGTCCAATCTCCAGCTCACGCGCCGGACGAAGCAGGTGGCGGGCGCTGACCAGGTGGGCGCGCAGCTTGGAAAGTTCTCCTTCCTGATATTCGGGAAAGCGCTGGAAAAGTTCCCGGCTCACCACGAAACCCAGCACCGCGTCGCCCAGAAATTCCATCTGCTCGTTATCGGCTGCCGGAGCAGGGGCCCCCCCGGCCGCGTTCTGCGATTCCAGCTCGCGAGCATAGGAAGCGTGAGTGAGGGCCTGCTCCAGCAGAGCGCGGCGTCCGAAGCGATGTCCGAGAGCGTTCTCCAGCGCGGAAAGGTCATGAGGGTCAGGGTTCATGTGCGTTCGATCGCCTGAAAAGCCACGGTCCTCGGACTTCAATGCGGCGGAGCCGGCGGTGCCTGAGCCGGTGGTGTCTGAGCCGGCGGCGTCTGAGTCGGCGAAGTCGGAGCCGGCGTTTGCGCTGCCGGCGGGTTCGGAGCAGGCGTAACTGGAGCAATGCTGCCTGGAATTCCTGGACCATTGCCCGCCGCCATCAGCTTCTGCAGCCGTTCTTGTTGCTGCTTGGCCAGATTCTGGGCCGCACTTCCCACGGGTGCATACTGCACGGCCTTGTTGGCGGAGTCGAGTGCCTCCGGATACTTCTTCAACTGGTCCTGTGCTACGGACAGGCGCAAAAAAACTACCGCTTCCGGTTGCGCCTTACTGGCATCCACTGCCTTCAAGAACTCCTGCTCGCCGCCAGCAGGATCTTTTTTATTCAGGTCAACCATGCCCAGTGTGTCATAGGCCATGGTTAAGATGCTCGCCTTCACCGCCGCGATTCGCTCGGGCGTCGCGTCAGCCGGGACCATGAGTTGGCTAATGTTGTCGATCGCGCCCTGGGCATCCTTGGCAGCCTCGGTAAGACGCTGATCGCGATCCATATCGGTGTCGCGCGTGCCCTCTACTAAGGCGGCGCCGACCTGTACCAGCGAAACCGGGTTGGTCGGATCCGCGGTTATGGCTTTGCGCCCCAGTTCGATCAGCTTCTCCGCATTGTTGGCCTGACCGTACAAGTTCATGGAACGAACGAAGAGCGCCGCCTTCAGTTCGCTGCTCGGGTATTTCGCCGCGAAAGCGTCTGCGGCAGCATTCATTTGGGCAGGATCAGTCTTACTCATGGCATCCTGGTAGGCCTTCAATTCATCCTGCGACTTCGCCTGCAGCAGTTTGTGCCCGCTCGCCGTGGACGAGGGCGCCTGCTGTTTGCCGGAGGAGGGACTGGGCGCATTGCTCGGCACTTGGTTCGGAGGGACGGTCTGGGGCTGGGCCTGACCGTAAGGATTGGGAGACTGACCCTGGGGCGGCCTCATCTGCGCCGCCGCCATTGTTGCCACGAGCAGCAGCGCCAAAATTGCGAAATTCGATCTCATTATCGCTTTTCCTTTCTCGGGGGAAGACACGCTCGCCTTTCCGTCGTTACGAAGCCATTACTGCTCCCGCTTTCCATTTGGGGGCTGGTACGGTTCTTTGAGGCCGCGTTCCGCCGCCTTTCTGGTGTCCGCCGACGCATCCCCGGCGCTGAGTGCCGCCTGATATTGCGCGACCGCGTTTTCCCGCTCATCCTGCAAATCCAGAATGCGCCCTAAATAGATGTGGCACCAGGCTGCTATGCGAGGGTCCTTGGTTGCATTCAACGCCTTTTGAAAGTTCTCTTGCGCGCCTTGCATGTTACCGCTCATGGTGGCCGCCCGCGCCAGCACGAAATAAGCGCGCGCCGGATCTTCCTTTTCATTCAGCGCTTCTTCCGCCAGCTTCTGGGCGCCCGCGGGATCGCCGCTCACCAGCTGCCGCTCGGCCAAATCCACCTTCGGTTGAGATGCAGGTTTCGCGGCCCGCATCACCTCCGGCGCAGCTTGCGCTGCAAACTCGATCCCGCTGGCGCGCTTCTTTTCGCGGTCCACGTCAATATGGTGCAGCCAGTCTGGGAAAGCGTCCTGCAGGCCCGTGTTTTCCTTCTCGAAGTCGCGCAATTCGTCGTAGAAGTACCGGGTGAAGATGAAGCCTTCGGCTTCGTCCCGTTGCAACATGGCCTGGCGGTCCTTCTCGGGCAATTTGGGGTCGGACGGAGCACGCGCTTCGATCGCGCGGATCACACATTCGATGACCAGCAGCCCGGGATCAAGCTTGTAATCGTCCGCCATGGGCGCTTTCTGCACTGCCACCAACACTGGCTTCAGCTGTTGCAGCGCCGTCGCCCGTTTGGCAATCAGCGGATCCAGCACGAAATGAAGATAGGTATGTCGCAGGGCGTCGATGTGGATGTTTTCGCCCTTGGGAGAGATCACCAGGTAGTAATAATCCTGAAGGTAATTGCGCGAGTTCACCTGCCCGGGCGCGCTCATCGGTTCCAGATACACGGTGAAGCGGCGGCCCAGATATCCGGCGAGCGGCATCCGCAGGTAGGTGTCGGTTGATGTGATCATGTGCGCGACCGGCCCGTGGTAGCGGTCGATCAGGGCAAGATATTCAGCTTGGTGCTTGAGCCAGATGGAATGCAGGTTAGCGGCGGCGTAATACTGCTTGAGCAGGGGCACGAACCCCAACACATAGGTCGAATCCGGAGGCATGTCGGATTCTTTAACGCTGGGAGTGAAATCTGGCGGCGGCCCCAGGTACAAAGCCAGCGAAACGTATTGCGCCAGGTCGTGCGCTCCATCGCTCTGCATGTGATCGCGATAGAACTGGCACATTTGTTTAGCGGCCGCCGCAGCGGCAGGCAATTTGCTGGCCTCAACGAGGTCCGCCCGAACTTCCATGCGGATGGGCGATGACGACTGCAGATCCTGATCGTATCCGCAGACGTTGATGGCGGCGACCACGCTGAACAACGTCTCACTCACGTCGAGCGTGGCCTTAAACTGAGCCTGGGCGGCGCAGGCAAAAGACGCCAGCACCAGCGGCAGGACAAACAAACGGCGACAACAGCCCAGAAGAGCCTCCTGACACGATTTCGGCGGGGAATCAGTTTCTACAGTTTACGAGCAGAGTAAGGGGCGTGCAAACCGCCGCGTTGCCGCTGTCACGAGAGACGTCAGAATCCGAACAGGCTGCTTAATCACCCCTTGACCTGCACCTTAGAAAACGACAGGACCACGCGGCTGGCCGTGGGCTGTCCGAAGGCGGTTGCCGGATGAAAGGTGGTGAAGATCAGCATGTTCTTCAGTTGCGGCAGAATGTCCTGCGCGTTTTCCGGCGCCGACAGGACGCGGTAATCCTGCACTCGGCCATCGGTCCCGACGTAAGCCTCCACGACCAGCGACTCCGCATTGGCCACGCCCGATAATTCGAAGGGGGTGAATTCCAATTCCGCCGGTGTGTAAAGCATGGTCGGCACGTCGTTAGATGCCCTTACTTGCGCGGGATAGAGGAAACTGATCAGCAGTCCAAAAACGATCAGCGTGGTCACTACGCCTGCGGTGGCCGGAACCATGGTTGCATTGAAAGCGTTCTCCCAGCGCACCCGCAGCATCTCCCATCGCGAACGCTGGGAGTTGGCCAGTTCCTGCGAAGCCGCGACGCGGAGTCGAAGCGCCAAGTCGGGCGGCGCGGCCTTTCGCCCCAGCGACCCAACCAGCATCTGAATCCGCTGTGCCGACGAATAAAATCCGGCGCAGTCCTCGCAGCCCTGCAAGTGTTCATTCACCTGGGCCAATTGGCTGCGCGTCACGGCACCGTCCAGGTACGACGACATGAGACGCTTCGCAACTGAGCACTTCATGGCATGACCTCAACCTTCTGACCACCCACAGAACCATCCTTGCGCTGTTTTCTATGGCGCGCCACGCCGGGGTCCATCCCGAAATCCTGCANNNTCGCGCAAAATCACCGTCGTCCGGTACGGCTCGTTAAGGGTCTTCAGTTCGCATTCCACCCGGGCCCGTAATTCCTCGTCATACACGTTTTGCAGCGGAGACTTACCTTCATCCACCAGCATGTCCTTCATTCCCAGGCAAGGCTGCTCGTTTCCGTTCCCGCTCGCCGGCTCGATCGACATCTCCCGCACCTTGTGCCGGAACCACCAGCGGCGATGATTGGAAGCCTCATGCACTGCAATCCGGTAGATCCAGGTCTTCAGGCTGGAGTCGGCGTTGAAATTCCTGATCCCGCGAAACACCTTGATAAATACTTCCTGGGTAGTGTCGGCGGCGTCGGAGGGATCGTCCAGAATCCGGTACACCAGACTGTAAACCGGTTGGTTATAGTGCGCGATGAGCCAGTAAAAAGCATCTTCCGATCCAGCCTTCAATTCGGCCACGATCGATGCTTCCGCGGTGCGGACATCCAGCGCACTTGCGAGGTCACTCAAGGTTGTTGCTCCCGCCATGACGGCGTACCTCAATGATAAATAGATTCGGAGTCGGCAACAACTTTCCGCAACGATCCCGGCACCACCACCCCGTTCGGCAGATCAAACCATCTCGCCACGTCAGAAAGCGCGGCGAGTTCTCTGGGCGGGGCTGGATGAGATAGACCCCAGATCGGCTGCAAATGTTCCCGTTCATTGGTGTACCCGGTTGCACAGGTAGCGCGGGCCTTATATGGGGAAAGCTTTTGGTGAAAGCCCCCTGCTTCAGCAGGGGGAGCTGGACTTCAGTCCAGCGGAAAAGCAGTCAATCTTGAAATGGGCTTTAGCCCTGGGTTTTTCACCCCCGGCGCTAAAGCGCGTGATCAAAGCCGATCTTTTCCGGAGCGCTGAAGCGCTCCTTCCCCCGCATAAATGCGGGGGCTCCCACCGGGAAGGACACTCCCGGATTTACCTCATGCCCAGCGCTTACGGTTTGGGAGCAGAGGTTCCGGCGCCGGTGCTGTCTTTGGATTTAGCATCGGATGCTGGCGAAGGCGGACTGCTGCTGGAGGCTGCCGGCTTCTTCTTTTTGTGCACGGGCTTCTTCGATGACTGTGTGTCATCGACGACGACCTTCTTAGGAGGGGCTGCCGCCGCGGCCTGTTGGTACGCGCGAACCTGCGTTCGTAACTGAACCAGTTCGGACTGGGTGGAGGAGGTCAATTGCTCCAGCGCATCCCCCAAGTTGCGTCGCACGGAATCGATGGCCTCGAGTTGCTGTGCCAGGGCCTGGTAGTCGTTCTTCGGTCCGAAGGCTCCGGTGGCTTCCGTCAGAGATGCGAAGACGTCGTACAGCGCGTTGAGATTGCGATAGAGCTTGAACTGGGCACCCAAGTCCTGAGGCGCCGCTCGTACCGCGGCGATCAATCCAGGCAACGCGGTGGTGAGGTTTCGCTGAACGGAATCGGCGTTGGCCTGGGCTTGCCGTTTGGAGTCTCCGTCCGCCTTCCATTTGTCGATGCGCAGGTGACCGAGATCGAGCGCGGCCTGCGAGGCCGCCGCCTGCAGTCTGTCCAAATCGGGCAACACCGAGACCGTCGTTGCACTGCCAACGGATGGCGCACGTTCCCCGGTGGATGTGCTCGGGCTGTTTGCCGGAGTCTGCGCCAACGCAGTAGCGCCCACCAGCAAAAGGTAAAGTAGGGACAATCTGATGTTCATCTTTCGCTCCCAGCAAGGAGAATCTCAGACGACCGTCGCAGACGAGGTGGAGGGGATAAGCCGGGTTTCACAGGCTTAGTTGGATGCTACCGCAGGAGATGGTGGCTACGCCACCGCGAGACGATGCCGGCTGGTGTTGGGAGTGCTCTCCTACGTAACGCCGGCGGCGTAGCTAATACTTCACAATCCTGGTGAAGCTCGCGGGATCCAGGCTGGCCCCGCCAACCAGCGCGCCGTCAATTTCAGTCTCCGACATAAGCGCGGTGGCGTTGTCCGGCTTAACGCTGCCGCCATAGAGGATCCTCAAGCCCTGGGCGAACTCTTTGCCAAACGCCTTCTCCGCCTCGTGGCGAATCACCATGTGGGCATCGGTGGCCATCTGAGGAGTTGCCGTCTTTCCCGTGCCAATGGCCCACACGGGTTCGTAAGCGACCGTGAGTTTCGCGGCTTTCCTTGCCGAGATGCCGTTGAAGGCGCGGGTGCACTGGCGGCGCAGCACGTCTTCGGTCAGGCCGGCCTCGCGCTCCTCCAGTACCTCGCCGACGCAGACGATGGGCGTCAGGCCGTTCTCCAGTGCGATTTCGAGCTTGCGGTTGACCGTGTCGTCGGTCTCGTTGAAATACTGGCGGCGCTCCGAATGCCCGATGATCACGTGCGTCACCTGGATCGCAGTCAGCATTCCCGGAGAGACTTCGCCGGTGAAGGCCCCTTCTTTCGCCCAGTGTATATTCTGCGCGCCGACGGCGACGTTCGATCCATGCGCGGCTTCCACGGCGGCGTGCAGGTCAACGAACGGCGGGCAGACGACGATCTCGTCGCGTGAGTGCCCGGCGACCATGGGCAGGAACTCGGTGAAGAATGCCGTAGTCTGTTCCGGCGTTTTGTACATCTTCCAGTTGGCGGCGATGAGCTTTTTACGTGTCATG
>PLBW01000210.1:0-947 GCA_003135475.1 Acidobacteriaceae bacterium | reverse complement strand
GTCAAACAGCACGAACCGCACTTCCCGGACGTGGGCGGCTTTTTGGAGTGCCTCAGCCGCGCTGGTTATGGCGACTTGCGACGCCTGATCTACCGGATACCGGTAGGCGCCGGTTGAAATTGCAGGGAAGGCGATGGAGGCAAGCTGCAGCTCGTCGGCAATGCGAATTGACTCGCGATGGCAACTGGCCAGCGTTTCCGCCTCGCCTTGCTTGCCGCCGCTCCAGAACGGGCCGACGGTATGGATGACGTAGCGCGCCGGCAGGCGTCCCGCGGGAGTTGCGACGGCTTGTCCGGCGGGAAGGCGGCCAATGCGATCCACAATCTGCCGGCAGGCCTCCAGGATCGCCGGCCCTCCTGCGCGATGGATGGCCCCGTCCACACCGCCTCCGCCGAGCAGGGAAGAGTTGGCGGCGTTCACGATGGCGTCGGTCTGTTCGCGGGTGATGTCGCCGGGACCGAGGATCACGAGAACGCGGTCCCCCATCGTTACGCGCAGAACCTGAGGGCTGGCATGCATGGCGGTTACTTATTGCTCAGCGCTTCCACGCCGGGTAACTTCTTGCCCTCCAGGAACTCCAGCGACGCGCCGCCCCCGGTCGAGATGTGCGTGATCTTGTCGGCCACGCCCGCTGCCTTGACTGCGGCCACGGTGTCACCGCCGCCAACGATGGAAACCGCCGCGCCATTGTCAGCCACGGCGTAGGCGATCTTCTTGGTCCCTTTGGCGAAGGCTTCGATCTCGAACACTCCCATGGGGCCGTTCCACACGATGGTGCGGGCGAGGCCGATCTCGCCGGAGAACAGCTCCACCGTTTCCGGTCCGATGTCGAGCGCCATCATGTCGGCGGGAATCGGCTTGCCAACGCCGACGTTTTGGATACGAGCATCGGAGGCCATCTTGTCGGCGACCACGTGGTCCACGGGCAGCAGGAATTTCACATGGTG
>PLBW01000084.1 GCA_003135475.1 Acidobacteriaceae bacterium | reverse complement strand
GGCGAGCCATTGAGCATTTAAGGAAAGAAGTTCACCACGGAGGCACTGAGGACACGGAGGGAAGAATAGAATTCAGGTAGTTCGAACGGGAGAGTAGGTTCATGATCGGCGAAATTGAGAGGACCGACATAATTGCATTGGCCGAGGCAGAACTTACTGGCGAAATCATTGGAGCGTAAGAAGAATCGTATAGAACTCCGTGCCCTCCGTGCCTCCGTGGTGATAGGCATTTTGGTGTTTGGCAGGAGACAATTTTTTCTAGCAAGGGGTAGCGGTGGAGTTATTTCGCAATACCAATATCGACTTTCTCGGCAAGAAGTGGTATTTCCTTGCCTTCTCGCTGGTGTTCAGCGTCGCTGGAATCTGTTCCATGTTGTTCTGGCACCACATCCCTCTGGGGGTGGAGTTCCGCGGGGGCACGCTGGTTTATGTCAAGTTCGCGCAGACGCCCGATCTCGACCAGATTCGTAACGACATGAACCGCGCCGGGCTGCACGATCCCCGCATCCAGCGCTTCGGTCCAACCACCGACCACGAAGTGCTGGTGGACCTGGGCATCCAGGAAACCAGTGAGGCCGCGCTCGACCAGGGCAAGAACACCATCATCCATGCCCTGCAGGCGCGTAACCCGGTCGCCGAAGGCAAGCAAGACCTGAACAACACCGGCGCTCCCAGCTTGCAGCAGTCTCTGCTGCAAAAAGATCCGCTGCACTTGGGCGTGGACGCCGCCCCCAAGTACGAGACCATCGCCCAACAGATTGAAGATTTCCGCAACAAGGAGCGCGGCGGAATTCTGACGTCCGTCGATGAGCTGCGCGGAATCGTTCCTCCCGAGGTGCTCAGCGCGCTGCAGCAGGACTTCTACACCTCCAACTTCGTGGTGCGCAACGTGGAGATTGTCGGCCCGCAGGTGGGCTCGCAGCTTCGCCGTCAAGCCATCATGGCCACGCTTTACTCGCTGGCCGGCATGTTGGTTTACCTGTGGTTCCGCTTCGAGATGATTTATGGCGTGGGCGCGGTGGTGGCCTGCCTCCACGACACCATTATCACCGTGGGCTTCTTCTCGCTGCTGGACAAGGAAATCAGCCTGACGGTGATTGCCGCCATCCTCACCCTGATCGGCTATTCGATGAACGACACCATCGTCGTCTTCGACCGCATCCGCGAAAATATCAAACTGCTGCGGCGCGAGCCCCTGGCCGACATCGTCAACAAGAGCATCAACCAGACCCTGAGCCGGACCATTCTTACCTCCGGCCTGACTTTTTTGACCGTGCTTTCGTTGTACATTTTCGGCGGCGAGGTGCTGCGCGGATTTTCTCTGGCCCTGGTGATTGGAATCCTGATCGGGACCTACTCGTCGATCGCGGTGGCGGCGCCGATGCTGGTCGCCTATCAGGACTGGCGGGCTAAGCGGGCCGGCCAGTCGGCCGTCCAGCGCTTGTCCTCGGCCCGGGACAAGTCGCGGGAAAAGGTGAAGGTCAAAGCCTAGGGCGGGAGCAATCGCAACCGGAGCGGTGTTCCGTTCCCGCCAGTTTTGAGGTTGAGCAACCTCGGCTGTCGCATAGGCCATCCGTCTCGCCAAAGCCTGATGGAACGGCTCTGGGGACGGTGGAATTGGCGGTAGGAAGCGCCGAACCGGGCGGGCGGGTGTATACTTCGGTTCGCCCTTCTGCGGCAGCCGGCCCGAGGTCGCAGCGACGCTCCGCCGGTTCCGCCGGCTACGACATCAGGAGCGGCTGGCGGTCCACCTGGGAGCAAAAAGCGGATACCCGGTGTCTAAGTAATCGAAGCGTTCGACGGAGAACGGTCTATGTTTGAAGACAGCCTAATGGAATCGGGCGGCAGGTTCAGGAGCAAGCGCGGAACCACTACCTTCATCTCGTTTGTGCTCCAACTCCTGCTGATTGGCGTTCTGGTATTGTTGCCCTTAATTTTCACCGAGGCCTTGCCCCGGCAGCAACTGATGACCTTCCTGGTTGCGCCTCCGCCTCCGCCCCCACCTCCGCCTCCGCCGGCCGCTGAAGTACATATCGTGAAGAAGATCCAAAGCGAGCTGGACAACGGCCAGTTGCGGACACCCACGGCCATTCCGAAAAAGATTCAGATGATAAAAGAGGACGAGCAACCGCCGACCACGGGAGTGGCTGGCGTAGTGGGCGGCGTACCGGGCGGCGTACCCGGAGGCAGCATGGGTGGTGTTCTGGGCGGAATGCTCAGCTCCACGCCCGTGGCCATTCCCAAGGCCGCCCCGCAGCGGGTGCGCGTATCCCAGGGCGTTTCTCAGGGATTGTTGATCCGCAAGGTGACGCCGACCTATCCGGCGATTGCCCGCCAGGCTCGTATTCAAGGGACGGTCGTGCTCCAGGCCCTGATCGGCAAAGACGGCGCCATTCAGAACCTGCGTGTAGTCAGCGGCAACCCCATGCTCATGGGCGCGGCGCTGGAGGCCGTCAAACAATGGAGGTATAAGCCTTACTACCTAAATGGCGAGCCCGTAGAAGTCGACACCACGGTCAACGTAATTTTCTCGCTGACGGGTGGTGGTGGTTAGACGATGCGCGAATGCGCATTCCGCGCATCTAACTCGATGCCGCCCACGCGTGGATACATTGCGGTCCAGGCGTATGTTTAGTTTTTGCTCATGAGGGTTGCGTGGGCCTGCGGCCCACCCATAGGAATTAGGAATGAAGATTCACCGCGGAGTCACGGAGATCACGGACAAAACTCGAGGGGAACGAAAACTCCGTGCTGTCCGTGTCTCCGTGGTGAATGATTTTCGACGCTGAGCAGGTCAAAAGCTCACAAATCGTTTTGGAGAGTAATCGGCTCCGGGTATTCGAATCACCTGCACGACCGATAGCAAGCCTGTTGGTCTGCTGTAACCAAAGTTCTGAGGAGGAAAAGTCCACCCATGTTCCTAGCTAACCTTGCCACCTACGCTCTCAGCCACGTGCCGACGGCTGCCGCCTGGATTTTCCAGGAAGCCGCCGTGGGCTGGGATCCCATCTCCCTCTGGAAACAGATGGGAATTTTGGCCAAGATCGTTGTCTTCATTCTGTTCATTATGTCGGGCTGGTCGATTGGCGTTATGATCGATCGCGCCATGGCATACAGCGCGGCCCGCAAGCAGTCGCGTGCGTTTGCTCCCGCCGTGGCCGGCGCCCTGCGTGAGGGCAAAATCGAGGAAGCCATCCGGGTCGCCGAACGCAACAAGAAAAGTCATCTGGCCAAGGTCGTGGTCGCCGGCCTTCAGGAGTTCAAGGCCCACGGCGATTCCAACGACATCCCCGGCGAGCAGATCGAAGCTTCCCAGCGCGCCTTGGAGCGTGCCGAAGCCATCGTTCATGCCGAGTTGAAGCGCGGCCTGGGTGGCCTTGCCACCATCGGTTCCACCGCTCCCTTCATTGGCTTGCTGGGCACGGTGGTGGGCATTCTCAACGCCTTCAAGGAGATTTCCACCCAGAAAGCGACCGGCTTGGGCGCCGTCGCCGGCGGCATCTCGGAAGCTCTGGTGACCACCGCTATCGGACTGTTCGTCGCGATTCCGGCCGTCATGATGTTCAACTACTTCACCAACAAGGTGGAAGCGTTCGACGTGGAAATGGACAACAGCTCCAGCGAGCTGATCGACTATTTCCTCAAGCGTCGCACGGTCCGCCGGTAACTGGAANNGAAGGCAAGAAGGTCAACTCCAACATCAACGTCACCCCCATGGTGGACGTGATGCTGGTGTTGCTCATCATTTTCATGGTCATCACGCCCATGTTGCAGAAGGGCGTGAGCGTGGACATGGCCAAGGTCAATAACCCGGTGCCCATGCAGGACGCGGACAAGGAAGATGCCTTGCTGGTGGCCATCATGCGTGACGGGCAGATCTTCTTTGGCACCGATAAGGTTACCGCCGACCAGCTCACCGCCAAAGTGAAGGACCGGCTGGCCAATAAAGTGGACAAGCGGGTCTTTATCAAAGCCGACGCTCGCGCCAAATACGGCGTGGTGGTGGACGTGGTGGACAACGTGCGCTCCGCCGGCGTGGATGATGTCGGTCTGTTGACTGAACAAAGACAAACTGGCGCCGCCGGGAAGAAGCCGCCCACAACCGGTACCAACACGGGCGCTGGCGCCCAGTAACGGGAGTTCCTTATGAGTATGGCAATGGGGGGGCCCGGCGAGGGTCCCAGAGCCGACATCAACGTAACGCCAATGATTGACGTCTTGCTGGTGCTGCTCATCATCTTCATGGTGATCACGCCGCTGACTCCGAAAGGTCTGGACGCGCTGGTTCCCCAGCCGCCCAAGGACCAGCAGAAGCAGCCGCCCAGCAACGACCGCACCATTGTGGTGCAGGTACTGAGAGGCGGCGGCGATAAGCCGGCGCTGAAGATCAACCAGGACGACGTCACGTGGGAGAATCTGGAAGGCCGTCTCAACGACATCTTCAAGACGCGCGCTGAAAAAGTCATGTTCGTTAAGGCCGATCCCGAGCTGACCTTCAATGATGTGGCACAAGTCATCGACATCGCCCACGCAGCGGGTGTCGATAAAGTTGGGCTGATCACGGCCAAGATCGAAGCCGGCGGTTAGCCACTTGCGAGCCGGGGCCCTCCTGGCGCGCCGAGGTTGCGCGTCACCGAGGGGGGAACCCGGCGGCCCCTTTGCGCGCCCCGCCACGGCGGTCGCCTGAGGGTAAAGGACTAGGAACCTGATTCGGGTTGCTATCTTCCTGCTCGAGAAGCGGGGCGTCGCTGAGTGACCGCCCCGTGCATCCTCGAAACCCGAACTACGGCAACGGAGAGTGATACCAAACATGAACAAAAGCGGACGGGTACTGACGGTACTTATGGTTCTGCTGGCGTTGTTCTCAACCCTTGGCTGCAGCAAGCTGAGAGCACGCGATCAGCTCAACAAAGGCGTTCAGGCCTACAAAAATGCGAAATATGAAGATGCGATCGAACACTTCAAGAATGCGGTGGACCTGGATTCCAACCTGGTGACTGCCCGTCTTTATTTAGCCACCGCATACGCCCAGCAATACATTCCCGGCGCCGATTCGCCCGATAACAACCGCTTCGCCGAGCAGGCCATCGAGGTATTTAAGCAGGTCCTGGCCCAGAATCCACCCAAAGAACAGCAGGTCAATAGCCTGAAAGGCATCGCCTCTCTGTACTTCGGCATGAAGAAGTTCGATCAGGCCATGGAGTATTACCAGAAAGTCGCTGACCTCGATCCCAAGGATCCAGAGAGCTACTATTCGCTCGCGGTCATCGACTGGATGCAGGCCTACCAGCCCGACCAGACCGTACGCGCCAGTCTTGGAATGAAGCCAACCGACGAACTCAAGGACAAGAAAGCCTGCGCCGACCTCAAGCAGAAGAACGAACAGAGGGTCGAGGACGGCATTCAGAACCTGCAGAAATCGTTGCAGCTTCGCCCCGACTACGACGACGCCATGGCTTATCTGAACCTGCTGTACCGCCAGCGCGCCGAGTACGAGTGCGACAACCCTGACGCCCGTAAGTCCGATCTAAAGGCGGCCGACGACTGGGTAGACAAGACCATGGCCACCAAGAAGGCCAAGGCCGAGAAAGCCGGTCCCACCGGCATCGTCACCACCGAAACTCCGCAGTAGGATGTCACAGTTGCAGCCGGAACTTGAACGCCCCTCCGTCAGGAGGGGCGTTTCTGCTGCTAAGAAAGCTCCCTCCGGGTGGTGCGGGGGTTCAGAGCGTGTAAGGGAAGCTCGGGATCGATCCCGCCAACATCCCACACCACAGGCCCGCCCGGTCCTGACCGCGGATCGGCTCTTCCTAGCTGTCAACCCGAATTGGCGGCCCCTCATCACACACCCCGGTGACGCCGCCCCTCTCCGCCGCCCGCCCATGCAGTACAATCCATTCTTCTGTGCAGTGTGCGGGTGGGCTGCCCTGTTTACGCTTCGGCTCCCGCAGAATATTCCATGAAGTCGTGTCTTGGCGCCAATCATGTTCAAACGAGTCCTGATCGCCAATCGCGGTGAAATTGCGGTGCGCATCATTCGCGCCTGCCGCGAGATGGGCATCGAGTCGGTCGTCGTCTTCTCCGACGTGGACCGCAAGGCCCTGCACGTCCGCAAAGCCGATTACGCCTACCATATCGGTCCGGCCACGGCCAGCGAGTCCTATCTCAACGTGGACAAGATCCTCGACGTGGCGCGCCGCAGCCAGGCGGAAGCCATCCATCCCGGCTACGGTTTCCTCTCCGAGAATGCCCGCTTCGCCAAGGCCTGCGCCGACCATGGTTTCAAGTTCATCGGGCCCAGCCCCGAGTCGATGGAGATGATGGGCTCAAAGACGCGCGCTCGCCAGCAGATGAAGCGCGCCGGCGTGCCCTTCGTTCCCGGCTCGGAACACGGGTTGGACATCGACGCCGCCGAAAGGCTGGCGGAGCAGATCGGCTATCCCGTCATGCTGAAGGCGGCGGCCGGAGGCGGCGGCAAAGGTATGCGCCTGGTGCAGTCGGCGGGGGAACTGCACTCCGCCTACGAAAACGCGCGCAGCGAGGCCCAGCGCTCGTTCGGCGACAACGAGGTGTACCTGGAGAAATACATCATCAATCCGCGGCACGTCGAGATGCAGATCTTCGGCGACGAGCATGGCAACGTCGTGTACCTGGGCGAGCGCGAATGTTCGGTGCAGCGCCGCCATCAGAAAGTGATGGAAGAGTCGCCCTGTCCGATCGTGGACGAAGACATGCGCCAGCGCATGGGCGAAATCGCGGTGCGCGTGGCCAAGGCCGCCAACTATCACAATGCCGGCACCATCGAGTTCCTGGTGGATGAGCAGCGCAACTTCTATTTTCTCGAGATGAACACCCGTTTGCAGGTGGAGCATCCCGTCACCGAGTTCGTGACTGGCCTTGACCTGGTCCATCTGCAGATGCGCGTTGCCGCGGGCGAAAAGCTGCCGTTCAAGCAGGAAGACATCCGGCTGCGCGGACACGCCATCGAGTGCCGCGTTTACGCCGAAGATCCCGACAACAATTTTTTCCCGTCGCCGGGGCAGATCACGCGGTTGATTTCGCCATCCGGTCCGGGTGTTCGCCGTGACAGCGGCATGTATGAAGGCTGGAACGTGCCCATCGAATACGATCCGCTGCTGGCCAAGCTGGTCGGCTATGGCGAGGACCGCGACCAGGCGATCAACCGCCTGCTGCGCGCTCTGTACGAATATTTCGTGGGCGGCATCAAGACCAACATCTCGCTGTTTCGCCGCATTCTCAAGGACCCGGATTTCCGCGCCGGCAACCTGGACACGGGCTTTCTTGATCGGCTGCTGGCCAAACCCAGCAATGAGACGGACCCGCGGCGTCCGATCATGGCGGCCATTGGCGCGGCGATTTTCGCGAGCATGGAACCCAAGGCGACATTGCCGACAGCGAATGGCGGCGCTTCGTTGAATGGCAACTCTGCTCAGCCGCCAGCCTCGAATTGGCGGCGCACCGCCCGCGCCGAAGCCGTACGCGAGCGGTAAGGATACCGCGGAGCTAATTGCCAGTTGCTAATGGCTAGTTGCTAAGACATGACCTACGACATTGTGGTAGACGGCAAAACGCACCAGTTGGAGCTGACTCGCGGCGAGAAGACCTGGCTGTGCAAGGTGGACGGCCAGGAGATTGAAGTGGACGCCGCGCTCACCGCCCGCGACGTGCTCTCGGTGCTGGTCGGCGACAAAGCCTACGAAATCAAACGCGAGCGCTCGCCGCAAGGCGAGCTGCACATGGTCATCGGCAGCGCGCGCTATGCCGTGGATGTGCAGGACCCGCGCTCGTTGCGCACCCGCCGCGCCGTCGGCAGCGCCGAGGCCGGGCCGCAGAAGGTCAAGTCTCCCATGCCGGGTAAGATTGTCCGCATCATAGTCAACGAGAAAGATGAGGTGAAGGCCGGCCAAGGCATCATCGTGATGGAAGCCATGAAGATGCAGAACGAGATGAAGTCGCCCAAAGATGGCAGGGTACAGAAGATCCTGACGGCGGAAGGCTCAATCGTGAACGCGGGCGACACGCTGGCCATCATCGAATAGCGCCGGGATTTCAGCATTAGAGCAGCACCGGAGCTGGTGTAGCTTGGGTAGTGCGGGCCTTCAGGCCCGCGTAAGGTCCGCACAATTCCTGGCCTTAGCCGCTGAGGTCGACAACCTCAGCGGCTAAGGCGGTTTTTCTTTCTGCAACTGGACGCGGGCCTGAAGGCCCGCACTACCCGTACCGGGGGATACACCAATCCTGAAACTGCTAAAACGCGGAAGCTCATCGCTTCCGCCACCTTGGTTGATCGCGGCGGCGCGCCGCTACTTCATCGTTCCCGTCTTCTTCAGAATTTCGTCGGCAAAGTAGTTCTCCACCGAGGCCTTGTCGCGGATGGATTCGTAGTACGCCGCTTTCAGCAACTGCTCGCGGCGGTCACGCAGCTGCTCCCGTATCGCCTGTTGCACGCGCGGGTCCTTGAGCTCGCGCTGACCGGCGGCTTCCTTGCTGATGAGCTTGACGATGCGGTATCCGTAAATCTGATGGCTGTTGGGATCGGCCACCGGCAGCACGGCTGTGTATTGTCCGGGCTTCAGCTTGTTGATCGCGTCATAGGCAGTCCGGTCCGCCTTCAGCGACGACTCCGGAACGAACCCCAGGTCGCCGCCGTTCTGCGAGGTCTCCGGCTGCTCCGAGTAGTTCATGGCCGCGGTGGCGAAGTCCTCGCCGCTATCCAGGCGATTGGCGATCATCTGGATCTTCTTGCGCGCCTCGCCCTCATTCTGCGCCTTCATGGCTTTCACTTGCGGGTTGGGCTGCGTCGTCACCAGGACCTGCGCCAGGCGGTACTGGGGCTCAATCAGGTTGAACTCGGCCTTGTGCTGGTTGTAGTAGCTGGTAATGTCATCGTCGGTAATGTTGATCTTCGAGGTGACTTCCTTGTTGAGCACCTTGTCCACGGTGATGGAGCGGCGCAGGTCGCGCTTGAAATCGTCGAGCGTGAGATTGCGCTCTTTCAGCCGTTTATCGAATTCCTCCTGCGTGTAGGGCGTTTTGATTTCCGTGAGCTTGCTGTTGACTTCCTCGTCGGTCGCCAGCAGGCCCAGCTTTTCCGCGCGCTGCATCAGGATTTCGTTATCGATGAGCTCGCGCAGAATGCTCAGCCGCAAACTATCCGCCTGCTCCTGGCTGGGCTTTTGCGGCGATTCGGCAGTCTGGTTGTTGAAATACTTCTCCACTTCGGTGCGGGTAATCTTGCGGCCGTTCACCCGCGCCATTTCGTCTTCGCCTGCCTGTTTTCCGGGACAGCCCACGCTCGACAGCAGCGCCATAACAGCCATCGACAGAGTGGCTACCATCGCCACGCTCTTGGGTTTCAATTTCAAACTCCGCTCCTTCTGAAAACTGCACGGGATGCGAGACACCCGGGCCTGGTGTGTGTGAACTGTGCCGTCCCTACGGGACTCGACAATTTTTTCCACTTTACCCAGGGCTTAACCACCCCAACACGCGCAAAAACGGCGCGCGTTGGGGACCCCGGTACGCCCTGGGCTAAAAGCAGTTTCGCCCCTGCGGGGCTTGACTTTGCGCAACGCCACATCTTCTGTGCTGCCTCGCGTCTTATTTGCTGGTGGCTGGCGGCGATGCTGGGGCTGGGACCGGCGCCGGGGGCTTTACTCCAGCCGCCAGCAACTGCTGGTCCAAGGCCGTTCTCACCTGGTCAGTGTCCATTGCCCCTTCCAGCCGTTCTCCGTTGACAAACATGGTTGGGGTCGCATTCACTCCCACGGAGTCAGCCTCGGCCATCGAGGACTTCACCGCGCCGTCGGCTTGGGCCTTCACGCACGCCTGCAGCCGGTTCGCATCGGCGCCATTCTTTTTGCCGATATCCAACGTGAGGCGGTCCAATTCACCGAAAGCCTGTTGCACGTCCTTCTGCGCGCCGCTGATGGCGTGCTGATTGGCGTGCACGTAATCGGCGAACTCCCAGTAGCTCTTGCCGCTCTCTTTGGCCAGACAGTTGGCGTCGTTGGCGGCGTGTACCGCCCAGGGATGCATGGGCAGCGGATAGTCTTTGTAGATGATTCTTATCTTGTCGCCATATTGCGGCAGGATCTCGCTCATCAGCGTGCTGTGCATGCGAGAACAGAACGGGCACTCGAAGTCGTCGTAGTTCACGATGGTGACCTTAGCGTCCGGATTTCCCCGCACCGGACGACCGGCTACGTCGATTTTCTCCATGGTGTCGGCGTAAGGGTCCTTGGTCAGGTCCATCTTGGTTAGGCGAATCAGGCTCTTGCCGTCTTTCGAAAGAATGAAGTCAACGGCTTGCGACTTTCCTCCATGACTCAGGGTGACGGTGAGATTGTCATAGTTGGGAAACTCGCTTGGCGTCAGCGGTCCCAGCTTGACCTCCACGTCGGGGGGAATATTGAAGTAGGACCGGACCTGGCGCTGCACCTTTTGGGCCACGTCCGCAGGAACGGGGGATTTCGACTGCGCCGAACACCCGGCGCAGAACAACAGCAACAAGACAGCCAGTCGTCGCAAGCGCAAAATAAGAACCACCTTCGAGGTAACCTAAGACTTGATTATCTCATGGCGAGCGCATTCCCAGCACCCGCGGCGGCGGGGCGCTTCGAGTTCACCGAGCCTTGGGACGGTAGTCCCTGCCGTCACGACATTCGTCGTACATCGCGCGATCGATATGAATCCAATCGGTGCCGTTTATACCTCGCCTGTTTTGGGTTGTGGGGCTCAGGGGGTACGCACAGGCAACTTTGATCCATCGGTTCTGTTGTCTGCTGATAAGCCGCACCTCGTCTGCAACCTCTGAAAGGTCTTGATCCTGGCTAAAAATAATAGCGACATCGTATTCGTTTCGGTTGGCAAGGCCAATGACATCCAGCGCGATCCTAACGTCGATGCCCTTCTCTTCCCCCGTCAAGAATGTGTGTTTCCCGAGTCCCGGAAGCTCCACCGTCTTGTTCCTGTATCGCAGCCGCCTACTGAACACGTATATGCCTTGCCGCCCCATAGAAGCTAATTTCCCCGTCCAGAAGTGGTTCCAAAAGGGGTTATCTGTGACGTCCGGAACTCCAGTGTAGAACCGGGCTTGCGCTAGGTTCCAACTGCGCAACCCGCAAACGCGTTCTGATAGTTTCAAAATGTCGTAATTTGGGAACTGGTAGCCAAAGGAATCCTTGGCATGATAAAAGAGATTTTGTCCGTCAACGAAACTGATCGCGCGCTTGATAGCGAGTTCTACAAGCGGCATAAGGAGCCTCTAAATTTAAAAGGAAGCCGACGAGATGGAGAAAAAGACCAAGCTTTATGCGGTGCTGTTCGTGCTGGCCGGAGTTCTCGCGATTCCGCTCATATGGGCCGAGCAAGGTAAGGAGTGGGTTGTGGCGCAAGGCAGTCTGGTAGCAATTTTTGCGCTGTTAGGCCTTGCGGCCTGGGTTTGGTGGAAGGACAACTATCGGCCCTCCGAATTATCAGTCACGGTTGCCACCTATGCCCGGGCGCTTGAAAGGCTGCTGGCGGTTGTAGCAGTCGGAATCGCCGCCCTGGTATTGAATGCCAACCGGTATCAACACTGGCAATATAGCCTCGTTGCCCGGGCGATCGGGTTTGGAATCATGGTGGCTGGGTCTGCTTTCATGTCGGGAGCCTTGTTGGGGTTCCTGTTCGGCTCGCGTCCCGATAGTTCCAAGACCTCCGGCGCGGATTCCCGAACCAATCTGGAAGAGATTGCCGACTGGCTCACGAAGATTATTCTGGGGGCCGGCCTGGTTTCCTTGGCCAAGTTGCCGGCACTAGTCGGTCAGTTTTCGAAGTATATGGGCGGTGCACTTGGGGAGCCTAGTTCTTACAAAGTAGGTTCTACCACCATCTCTCCTGAGAATGCTCCCATCGCGTTGGCTATTATGGGCTTTTTTTCCACTTGCGGTCTTCTGTACGGCTATCTCTGGACGCGATATGAAGCGGCCGTGGCGGAAGACCCAACGGCAGGCGATGCGTCGGCGCTGGATTTGGTTGACCACTGGTTGAACGACCCTCCGGCTACGAATGACAAGAGACGGCCGGAGATGATGAACGCGGTTAAGAGTGCTTCCACGGCGGCGAAGGTACGGATTTTCCTGAGGACCGAGCAACATCGCAGGTCGTCCGAGGAGGACGCTAATGAACGCTCGCTTCCCATATTTCAGGCGCTGGTGGAAGCCGACACGCAAGAGGTCTTTCACCGCAACCGAAGCCAGTTTGCCTTTGCCCTGATGGGAAGGAAGAAGGACCCGAAAAACCCAGCGGCTGACTGGAATCGCGCTCTCGATCTACTGAATGATGCCATACGGATTCGCGACCGCTCCAGAGACAAAGGATGGCGCGGTTATGAGCTCGCGCGCGCCATTTGCCAGATTCATCTTGATGCCAACTTCAACAAGGATCCAAAGCAGCCATCGGATGCGGCAGAGAGGCAATCGATTCGAGCCGACCTGGATATTGCAGACGCTCGAGAAGCGGCATTGAAGGTCGAGAAGGACCTGATCGACGAATGGGAGAAGCTTAATCAATAGCGGCTTGAGTTTGTGCACGGGAGCCGCAGATCCCTCGACTCCGGGCTGAAGAATCTGCGTGAAATCCTGCTCAATCGTTATCAGGTCATATTTTTCTTTGGAAAGCAGCAGAAAGTTTCGGGCATCTCCGATCATCAGGTTAATCCTGGCTAAAATGAATAACCCCGCCCGAGGCCTTGCGGCAAGTCGAACGGGGAGCAGATAACGAAACTAATACCAACAATATATTAGATGTTCCGCAAGTCCCAACGTTGCCGTTCCATGTGCTCGCTCTACGATTTCAATCCTTCCCCGCAATTTTCAGCAGCGTGCCCACCGCCAGCACCGCATTCATCGAGCCCGAGCGAAAGCCTTCGAGATCGAGCGTCACGTAGGTAAACCCCAGCGCCTTGAAGATTCGCGTGAACTCGGCGGCCATTTCCATGGTCATGGCCCGCGGCAATTCTTCCCGCGCGATCTCGATGCGCGCTATTTCGCCGTGATGACGCATACGCACCTGGCGGAAACCAAGTTCCCGCAGCGCATCTTCGCCCTGCTCCACCGCGGCGAGCGCCTCCCGCGTAACCGCACGCCCGTACTCGATGCGGGATGACAGGCACGCCGAGGCAGGTTTGTCCCAGATACGCAATCCCGCTTGCGACGCCAGTTGCCGGATGTCCGCCTTGGTCAATCCCGCGGCCAGCAGAGGCGCGGCCACCCGATGCTCGCGGGCTGCCTGCTGGCCGGGCCGGAAGTCGCCCTGGTCGTCGAGGTTCACGCCGTAGGCAATGGCATCGAACCCCAAGCGTTGCCGGTGCTCTTCCATGACGGTGAACAGTTCGTCTTTGCAGTGATAGCAACGCGCGCCGTCGTTGCGCTGATACTCAGGGCGTTCCATCTCCTCGGTGGCCACCACGCTCAGCGGTATGCTTTGTTCGTCGGCGAAGGCAACGGCATCGCGCCTTTGCGAGCGCGCCAGGCTGGGTGAGTCGGCCAGCATCGCCAACATGTCGCCACCCAGTTCGCGATGCGCCGCCCAAGCCAGGAATCCGGAATCCACTCCGCCGGAATAAGCCACCAGCAATCGCCCCAGGGAATGCAAGTGTTCCGCCAGAGCTCGTGACTTGGCCGCGAGATCTCCGGCCTCGACTGGAAGGTTGGAATTCACCACAGACATCGCTCAATTGTAAGGCACTGGCGGGGGAACAGAAGGTTGCGAGCTAATACAGTCTTTGCAGCCGCCGGANNGCGAATATTCGAAGGCCACGCCACAGCAGTCCCAGTTGTAGTTGCTCTGTACGGTTGCCGCCTGCACGTAACTGAGGCCTGCATCCGCTGCCACACCTACCGCGCCACTCAACCCCCTCGTGGCGACGTTCCCGTACTGCACCATGACGCGGTATTGGTTGTAGATGCTGAGGCCGAGCGTCGGTTGACCGGCAATGGGGGTCGTTTCCGCGGGCTCACGCATATAGGCTTGTCCACCCGCGACGTTCCACTTGCCACTCTCGCCAATCCTTCGGCTCACAAAGAGGGTGCTGGCATTCAGTTGATGCAGCACGGGGTCATAATCCACGGCCCAGGAGACGTCAGTTCTTCCATCTTGCACCCGGAGACGGGAGATGACGGGCGAAAAGCGGCGCAGTTCCGTGAGAAAAGCAATGCCGGTAAAATCTACGGTGCTGTCGAACACATTACGCTGACCGGGTACTAACGCTCCGCCAAAAGTCGGATCGAAGTAATACTTCTGCGCGAGTTCCCAGGTGATGACTTCACGCGCCGGACCTTGCTTGTCATCGCAGGTACCGGGCTCCGCTTTGGTGGTCTTCGTGGCCGCGATTGCTTTCTGTTCGGACAGCAGCGCGTATTTGGGATGGTGAAAACATTCGGCTGCCGACTTCGTTTTCTTGGCGAAGAGCCGGTTGACCACACCGTATTCCACTTCATTGGTATCGGCCAGAATATCGCGCTGGTCGAAACGGATGATCTGGCTGAAGTTGTCGATGCCCCCCTGGTAGCGATAGACAACCTGCGGTTCGATCGTATGCTTGATCACGTAGCCAAAGAGTTTGCGATCGTAGATCTTCGATAGCGTCGGGGGCCTGATCTCCATCGCGGCGGCCAGAACATTGCGGTTGATCGGATCGCTGATCGCCTTCGCCGCCGCTACAAGCCCTCCGCTCTCCAGCCTCTGCGTGTAATAGGTCTCGCGCACCCCGGCCTCCGGTCGAAAAGTCCAGCCGTGAAGAAACGTAGGCAGGGAAAAATACGGATGGGCGTCGAGGCGGCCGACCACCGGCGCGGTTTCAAATCCCACCTCGGACCGGGAGATGCCTTCCGTAGCTATATCGTAGGCGTATACCAGGTTGGAGCGGCGGAAAGGGCGTTCCACCGAGGAAAACTCGAGCGTGGGAGTGTGGGCGATATCGATCACCTCTCCCGGAGTCGTGCTCTGGTAGGACTGATACAGCCCGGCCTGAAAGCCCAGCGCGTAGCCATTCCAGTTCTTGCTGAGAAATCCGTAGGAGCGGACTTCCGAGCTGATGGATTGCAGGGCATAGCCTTCGGCGAACGCCGCACGAAACAAATAAGAGCTGAGATAGTCAACCGAGAGCACTCCGCGAAATCCTGCGGGCAGCTGGATCGCTCCGTTCGCTCTCAGTTCCTGGCCTCCCTGCTTCTGCCCCGGGTTCGGTTGCCCCTTGGGGGAGCCTTGCTCGTCAATCACTCCGAAATATTCGGCCCTAAACTGGTAGTTATAGCCGACCGAGCGAAAGACCCCGTGTTCCGCCCATCCCCGCGCGGAGTAAAGGGAGGCTCCAATGGTGGCGTCATTGCTCCGATTGATGGCCCAGTAGAACGCGTCTCCCAGGATGGTACCCCGGGTGGTCGATTGCCCAAAAAGAGGCATAAGAAAGCCACTCTGACGCCCCAGGTTATCGACTGGGTGTTCCACCCACGGAAAATAGAAGACAGGAATGCCCCGGATGCGCAAGGTGGCGTGATGCATAGTGGCTTCGGCGCCCACTTCCACGAATGCCGTCTGCGAGTTGAACTGCCACTTGGGCTTCGGTAACTGGCAGGAAGTGACGTAGCCGTGGTTGACCCGGTAATGGTCGGGGCCGAGCTTGTCCACGACTCTTCCAGTGAAGAAGAAAGGAGTCGAGGAAGTAAGGAACATGTCTTTGGTCTTGACCTTGACCCCGCTCGATCCGACTACGTCGTAAAACGTTCCCGTGTCGCGGCTGACGTCGTAGGTGGCGTGGGTCCCCACCAGGTGGTCGTTGTGGGCGCCCCCATCGAAGACGACGTGTCCGTTGGCCGTGACCTGCCCGGTGGTGGAATCGTAAGTAACCTGGTCGGCGTGCAGCGTGTAGGTGCGGAACCGCATCACGACATGGCCGCGGGCCTTGTAGATGTCCTGGTTCTTTTCCTGTTCGTCGCCGCGAATCAGCACTTCATCCCGGCCCAGGACCACGTTCATGGACGGCCGCGGAGGTCCCAACTCCTGCTCGTTGCTGCCCGCCTGAATCTCCTGCTGAATGATCTCTTCGGTTTGTTTGTCTTCCTGGCCGGTATCGGTTTTCACCGTGACTCCGGGTTTGCCGGGCGGACTTTGCTGCGCCGGCCCAACATCCGAGGTCGAGTCGTTCGACAATTGCGGTCCGGCGGGAGTTTCAGGAGTCGAAGCCGCAGCGGACGAACCTGACTGTGGCGCCGCTTGCGCCGCACTATTGGGCTGCTCCGGCGGGCGCAACTGGCTGGTTAACACGCCGGGCTGCAGAAACAGATGACATGCCACCAGCGCCGTGATAATCATTCGAGTGCGGGCAATCATCGAGAAGCGGGCGTCCCCTCACCGGGTTCGGTTGAATTGAGCAGAACCTTGCAACTTAGCACGTTGCCTACGGAGAGGTAAAACGCTATCTGCTTGCGCTGGTTCCACGCTGCTCTGGATTTTCTCCTAAACCCGCTCGATGTCCACTGGTTGCGCGATTCTGGCGATCCGGTGCCCAGCTTGCCACGTCGCAGGGACGCGAGCCGACGGCCTCCTTTTCTCATTCCCATTCATGATTCATCCGTATTCTTGAGTGCAAAGCACCTCGCGTGCCTTGCCCAGGAAGCGGGTAGAAGGAATAGTCGCGCCACGACATGACCGACCAACGAACCTTGCATTCTGAAGCGTCTGGAAATTTATCGCACGCTGACATCTGGAGGAATGAGATTCACTCCCGCGTGGCCGGCTATCGCACGCGCCGGGGACGCCGTATCGAGGGAGCGTTTAGCATGCGCTTTCCCTTCCCTCCTCTTGAGCACGACGTGCCTAGTTCAGCAACCTGCGCGCCAGCGGACTCGGAGCAGGTAGAACCGTTCGTTGCAGCCGGCATTGCCAGCGCTGAGCAAATGTCCGCTGCCGAAGTTGCCAGCTCCGAGACCTGCGATCTCGCACCGGACGCCGCCGCTCCTGAGCCAAAAGCGTCGCCCACGGAATCTCCAGCGCTTCCGGAATTGCCGGCAGATAATCAACCACCAACTCTTCCGGAGGTGCTGGTTGACGTTGATCGTGAACCGCCTCTGCCTCGTCTGCCGCGCCCCAGGCCCCAGCGCAAAGTGATCGCCTTCCCCCGCCAGGCGGCGGGGGCGCGGGAAATGCATCGTCTGGCCGATCCGGTCCTGCTGGAACAGCCGCGCATCCTGGATGTGCCTGAGGAACTGGAAGCGTTGCCCACTACGCCTTTTCTCGACGGATTGCAATTTGGACCGACTACGCAGCCCGTCATCGCGGTCCACGCCGACAACGTGGAGCTTCCTTTTCGAGCTGCCGGTAGGGCCCACCGCCTGTACGCGGCCTTGCTGGATTGGCTCCTCGTGGCTGCGGGCACCGTCATCTTCGCAGCGGTGAGTTACAAGATGCTGCCCAAGCTAACCTTCAGCAAGCCCGTGCTATTGACGGCGGCCACGCTGCCGTTGCTGCTGTGGGCCATCTATCAGTACGTGCTGTTGGTTTATGGGGGAGCCACTGCCGGAATGCGCATAGCCAAGATTCGCCTCAGCACGTACAAGGGAAACTCGCCTTGCCGGGGGGAGCGTCGCCAGCGCGTGATGGCCCTCTATTTCTCTACGGCTTCGTTCGCAATGGGCTTGCTCTGGGCCTTCGTAGATGTGGATTCCCTCTGCTGGCACGATCGCATCAGCCGGACCTACCTGACCGATCGAGAGTAGCTGGGATGCATCAGGTCCTCACACCTTCTCGCTCACGGTTAACACCCGCGCCAGCTCGGCCGGCGTATCCACCAGCACGTCAGGAGGGACCTGCTGCAAAGTCTGCGGCGCAAATCCGTAGTTCACTCCGACGCTCCACAACCCTGCATTGCGGGCGGTGAGCACATCCACTCCGGAGTCGCCGACCATCACGGTTTCGCCGGGAGTCGCACCCGCTTCGCGCATCAGGGTGTTGGCGCCGAGGGGATCGGGCTTCTTGGTCTCGAAACTGTTGCCTCCGTAAACCTGGGTGAAGAAATCCGCCAGTCCCAGACCGGCCAGAATGTCGCGCGACACTCGCACGGGCTTATTGGTAAGCACCGCCAACTTGCGCGGTACGCCGTCGCCCTGGCTGGCCTGGTGGAGCATCTTGTTGATGCCGTCGTAGGGGCGGGTGTTGTCGAGCTTGTGTTCGCGGTAGTAGAGCAGAAAATAGTTGAGCGCTTCCTGCAGGAATTCGCTGTGGGCGGGGTCGCCGAGCGCGCGGCGAATCAGCATGGGCGCGCCATCGCCGATGTAGGTGCCAATGACCTCAAGGGGCAGCTCCTTGCGGCCGTAGTGAAGCAACATGGCATTGACCGCGGCCACCAGGTCGAGTTCGGAATCGATCAGGGTGCCATCCAGATCGAAGATGATGAGCTTGATATTTTTGACCGGAAGCGGGCGAAGCGTGCGTATCATTGCCTTCCAGTATAGCCATGCGCCTTGTCCCAGCGCAGACTTCGCATCAGCCCGGAGTTGTCATGACGAGCGTAGCGAGGTGTCTGCTTTTCCCTCGGCTCGAAGAAAGGCTTAGAGCAGATCCCTCGCTTCGCTCGTGATGACAATTCGGTATTCGGCCACAACCTTTAACCTACAACCAACAATTCAAGAAACCCTACAGAACGTTTACAATGATGAGACGTTCGTCGCGGGGGTTTGCATCTTACACCTGAGGTAATGGATGGCCACCACAAGAACAGAGCCTAGAGCTGCGGTTGCGCAGGCTTCTCCCAGCAACAAGTATGAAGGGCTCAGCAACCAGCAGATGATCGACATCTACCGGCTGATGTACCTGTCGCGCCGGATCGACGATCGCGAGATCCTGCTCAAGCGCCAGCAAAAGATCTTCTTCCAGATCTCCGGCGCGGGACACGAAGCGCTGCTGGTGGCCGCCGGAATGGTGCTGCGCCCGGGCTACGACTGGTTCTATCCCTACTATCGCGACCGCGCGCTCTGCCTGACCCTGGGCATGACGCCTTACGAGCAATTGCTGGAAGCGGTGGGCGCGGCCGACGATCCCAACTCCGGCGGGCGGCAGATGCCCTCGCA
>PLBW01000154.1:347-9599 GCA_003135475.1 Acidobacteriaceae bacterium | reverse complement strand
CGCATCAACCCGGGCAATGTCTCGATTGGAAAGAAAGATGACGACAACTTCCGCACCATGATCGAAGTTGCCATCGCAAACAATAAGCCGGTGCGCATCGGCGTCAACTGGGGTTCGCTGGACCAGTCGCTGCTGACCCGCTTGATGGACGAGAACTCCAAGCTCGACGATCCCAAAGACGCGCGCGACGTAACCATGGAAGCCATGGTCCTGAGCGCGCTGCGCTCCGCCGATCTCGCGGTCAGCTACGGTTTGCGCCAAGACCAGATCATTCTCAGTGCCAAGGTCAGCGGCGTGCAGGACCTGATCGACGTCTACCGCGAGCTGGGCCGCCGGTGCGAGTACCCGCTGCATCTGGGACTCACCGAAGCCGGCATGGGAGCCAAAGGCATTGTAAGCAGCACAGCCGCGCTGGCCGTGCTGATGCAGGAAGGCCTCGGCGATACCATTCGCGTGTCGCTCACGCCAGCGCCCAATGGCGACCGCACTGAAGAGGTCACAGTCGCGCAACAGATTCTGCAATCCATCGGCATCCGCAGCTTCACCCCGCAAGTCACCGCATGTCCCGGTTGCGGGCGCACCACCAGCACCTTCTTCCAGGAGATGGCCGAGCAAATCCAGAGCTACGTGCGCGAGCAAATGCCGGTGTGGAAGACGCGCTACTCCGGCGTCGAAGAGATGAAGCTGGCGGTGATGGGTTGCGTCGTTAATGGCCCGGGAGAGTCGAAGCACTCCAATATCGGCATCTCGCTGCCGGGCACATTCGAGGAGCCGAAGGCCCCGGTTTACGTTGACGGCCGCTTGATGCTCACGCTCAAGGGCGACCACATTGTCGAGGAGTTCATCAAGATTCTCGACGAGTACGTGGACTCGCACTACGCCGCAAAAGAGCCGAAGCTGGTGGGGATCAGCAACTAGCAACTAGCAACTAGCAACTAGCAATTAGCAATTAGCTCTTAGCGATCGGATTTCAGCCCATTTGGTGGAGCGGCGATTCATTCGACGCTGCGTGGCGCGACATCTCTTCCTTTTGTCATCCCGACCGAGGGCTTCAGCCCGAGCGGAGGGACCTGCTTTTCGTATACTTTGCTGATATCAGTGGGCACGAGCGAGGATTTGGCGGGCCTTCGCCTTGGCCATTCTCAGGATGTGTTCCAGTTCTTCGAAGTGATCGAGCTCAGCCTTTTCCTCCCGCGACAAGCCGCTCTCTTTTTCGCGCTCAATCAGTTCGGCGACCCTTTGCTGCGCCTCGGGCGAGGGTCGAAAACTGGCGACCGCTTCGGAGGTTGTGCCGGCAGCGATGAAGTCGATGATCTCGAAGTAGGCAGGACTGACTGCACTCATATGGCGCTCATCATAACACTGGAAGACGCCTTCCAGAAGGAAATGCGAGAGAGCCGCCTCGCAGTCCTTCGCTCTTCTCAATAATTTACATTTTCCACCTCATCCGTCATGTATTCGTGAAATCTACTCTAGAATTTCCCTATCGGTTCATTTGCTTACTCCGCCATGAAATCATCCGCGAAAAATACGATCCCTGACTCTGCCGCCAAGCCCGTCTCCGCCGCCACGCTGAAGCTGCGCCTGCTGAAGAAGCTGAAGTGCACGCTGAAGTACGAAAAGCTGGCGTGGGATTCGGGGGCCAAGCTCGTGGCTGGCGTGGACGAGGTCGGCCGGGGATCGCTGTTCGGACCCGTGGTCGCGGCGGCCGTGATCCTCGACCCAAGCTATCGCATTCGCGGGCTGCGCGATTCCAAGCTGCTGGACCGCGGGACCCGCGAGAAGCTGGCGCCCCGGATTCGCGAGCACGCATTGGCTTGGGCGATCGCCGCGGTCGACGTCGCCACCATCGATCAAATCAACATTTACTGGGCGTCGAAACGCGCTATGGAAGTGGCCGTCGGAAAGCTTACGCTTGTTCCCGATCATCTGCTGATCGACGCCATGCGCATCAACTTCGAATGCGCGCAGACGCCCATTATCCACGGCGACGCCCTCTCGGCCTCGATTGCCGCGGCATCGATCATCGCCAAAGTCGAGCGCGACGCTATGATTACCGCCTGGGACCCGGTGTTCCCGGAGTACCGGCTTGCGTCTAACAAGGGTTACAGCACGCCTCATCATCTGAAAACGCTGCGCGAGAAGGGCCCAAGTCCGCTGCACCGGTTGTCGTTCGCGCCGGTGTGGACGTCGTCCGCGCCGCAGGAGGTGCTGGAGTTCATGCTGGAGGGGGAAGAGAGCAACTAGTTGCTAATTGCGAGAAGTCATCGCTTAAATCGCTTTGTATCAGGGCACGGCTTCAGCCGTGCCGCAACGGGTCAACAACGACGTGGGCTTCAGCCCCTGAGGAAATTGTTTTTGCAAGGGCTAAAGCCCAGGCCTCTCCTGCGCTTCGTTCGGCACGACTAAAGGTCGTGCCCTGATACATACCAGCACGATTTATGAGCCGAATGCTGGTTGCTGATTGCTAGCGGCTCATCGCTCCCTTCTTGCAACAATCCGCCCGCTCGCGCATCTTATCGAACATGCCAAATACAGAGACGGCAATTCTCGGCGGGGGATGCTTCTGGTGCGTGGAAGCCGCTTTCCAGCAATTGGAAGGTGTTCATACGGTGGTGTCGGGCTACATGGGCGGGCGCGTCCCCAACCCGACCTACGAGCAGGTTTGCAGCGGACGCAGCGGCCACGTCGAGGTTGCGCAGATCACCTTCGACCCGGCCATCATCACTTACGAAGATTTGTTGGAGGTGTTCTTCACCGTCCACGATCCCACGACGCTGAACCGGCAGGGCAACGACGTCGGCGAACAGTATCGCTCGGTCATCTTCTATCGCGATGAACAGCAGCGCAAAACCGCGCAGGCCGTGATCGATGACCTCGCCAAGGAACACGCCTTTGCGAATCCCATTGTGACGGCNNTTCAAGAACCATCCCTACCAGCCGTACTGCATGTTCACGGTCTCGCCCAAGGTGAAGAAGATTCGGGAGAAGTTTGCGGCGCGGCTGAAAGCTGGGGTGTAGAAGCCCGGCCTCAATCGCCATGCTTATGGCGGTTGGGCATACCGAGACTGCGGACCGTGTCGTTCTCGAAGTCGAATTCGATCAGCACGGCGGGCTCGTCTCCTACGACCCAGCCATCGTGACCCGGCTCGATGACCACGACTTGAGGAGCGCTGAACTCCACAATGCAGCCGTCCTCATACTCAATGTGGATCTGCCCTGCGGCCAGAAACCCGGCGTGGGCGTGCATGCAGAGGTCGGTACCGCTGACGGGTTTCATGTGCTTTGACCAGCGAAATCCCGGCGGATAGATGACGCGCTTGATGCGGGCCGCTCCGGCGGCTGCGATGTCGAGCTGGACCGTACCGACTACGCGGTGCTGGGTTCCCTTCATGGGTGCGAGAAGAGGATTGGCATCACTCATCACGAGGTCCTCCGAGGTCACTGCGCGGGCGATTGAATCGCTTCAGGATTCTGCCTATCGAAGCCAGCGCGGCGCGTTCTTGAGGATACCGCAGCCAGCCGGCCTCCGCCAGAAACCCAGAGAAGAAAAGCATTTCTCCCCCACCGAGGAGAGGGCGATCGCGGGGTGTTCAATTCTTATTTTTCTCCGTGGTCCAAAGTCGCCCGTGAAGAGGCTCTGGGCCGGGCCAAAGGAGAGGGCTCCGGGGACGACATCGATGGCCGGCTCGATGCGCTGGAGCGCGAGCAGAAAATCGACTCGCTCTTGGCGGAGATTAAGGCGAAAAAACGCCTGAGTGCCTAGCCGATCTGGTCAACGGCGCCTCTCGCCGAGCGCCCAAAAAGGCCTTCTCCGCTGTAATCCCGTCGCATTCAACCTCTGGGGCGGCATGTCTCCCGACATGTAGCCTCTTTGGAATCTGCTAGTTAGCTAGTATTTCCCAAAATCACCCAGAAATCACCTCCAGATCACCCACAAATCACCGCTGGTGCATTGATGCCGCGAGCGAACCGGCGCATTGTGCACTCACGAGAGCGGGAATTGAGCACAGCTCAACCACCTGTTCTTGGGGGAACGCTACCGGAAGTGGGGCAAACAGTCCCGCCTTCGGGGAGCGAAAAGGGGAAGACGCCATGAAGCTAACACTCGCAGCAATCGTCGGCATGTTGATGTTCGTGATCTCCGTGATCGCCAGTTCGACGCCACTTCAACTGATCGAGCAGAGGCTCGATTTGTTGGCTCGTTGAAAGAGGCGGCGCTGCTAAGGATCGCGCCGCCGAGGCTGAGCAAAGCCGTTTGGGGGAACGCGGACCGAGCGTTCTGCAGCAGGACGAAGTTGCCAAGTACATGGCATGCGGAGCAGCTACGCGGTGAAGTGGCTCCTCACCTTTCAACATCTACCACCGCCACAACCCATGACCAAAAGGAGGTCACCATGAAAACGCAAGTCATCCGTAAAGGCTTCAGCCCCACTAGCGAAATCCCAAAATTCGACACAACCAGAAAGACAATGAAAAACCTATGGCTCAGTATTTCCGCCACGGCTCTTTGCTGCCTAGCGATGGTCATTGGAGGCGCCGTGTTGCCTTGCGCGGCCGAATCGGTCACCAGCGGCACCATCGGCGGCGCCGCAACTGGACCTGTTGTCGTCGCTAACGGTGGGGGCTTTGGAGATTGGGCCGGTTCGCCCGAGAGCAACCCGAACCAAATCACAGTGACGGCAAACGCCCTCCCCGGCGGCGCCTTCTATGCAAACCTCAACTTTGAGTCGGATGGCAATCCCTTGAGGGAGTACGGCATGACATGGAACATGACCAACAACAGCCAGCAGGATTGGTACTCGATGCACTTCACAATTCAATACGCGCCGTTGGAAGACTTTTCGGTGACCTTCGACGCGGGGGAAACCGGTCTGCAGGCGCCCCACAGCAGCGTTTATGGCCTAGACAATTGGAGCGACACCAATATCGATTTCTCCGGCGGACCCGTTCTCGGAAACGGCGGGACCGTAAGCTTCTTCCTCCCGTTGGACGTTAACGGCGTGTGCTGTAGCGGTAACTTCATCGTCTTCGCGACTCCGGACTACGCCCCCTCCACCCCCGAACCGAGCAGCCTGATGTTGTTCGGTTCCGGGATCCTGGGGGTTGGCGGATTGCTGCGAAGGCGCTTCCTTGGATGATGCGAACGCTACTCGATGGGACGCTCTCTGTCCCGGTGAGGAGCAGCTTCGCGGTGAAGTTGCTCCTCACGCTCTAACCACAACCGCCGCCACAGCCCATGGCCACAAGGAGGTCGCCATGAAAACACAAATGCCGGGTGCCCCGTCCAAGCTTCTTTTGCTTGGGCGGGGATTTTCTTTGCCGAGACTCGAACTCATTCGCACGCCGACGACCGGCATCCGCGCTAAAATATCGCGATGGCCGACTCGCTTTATTTGAGCATCTGGTTTCCCAGCTTCCGCGAAGGGGAGATGATGGCGCGCGCGGTCAGCGTGCTGCGGCAATTCCCTTTCTCGCCGGTGCGCGAGGGCATCACCTACTTGTCGGTGCATCCGGTGGCGTGGTCGGAGCCAACGGTGTTGGAACGCCGTTTTGCTCCAGGCATCTCGCCCGAGGAAGCCGCCGACGTGGCCGGCGAATTTGCCCACGACGATTTCGCCTTTGTCTTCGAGGCGTTTTGGGACCTGTGGGTGCCGAATGAAGACGAGCACGGCGACACGTGGGTGCAGCGCCCGGTTGCGGTGCGCTTTCTGGTACACGGAGTTCAATTTGACGAAGGCATCTACAGCGAAGATGGGCATGTCGAAGTGGACTTCGGACTGGACACGTCCTTCGTGTACGAAGGTCTGAAACTTTCGTCGCTGGTCGAAAAGCACCTGCGCGCCAACATTGCCAAGCTGGTCGCCTTTTCCGCAGCCGTGGAAAAGAATGGCGTGCTCAGCGGACGGGTGCTGTGGTCGGAGTCGGAGGCCAACCTGGCCCAGAAACTGATTGCCAAATTGCAGCAGACGCAGTAGGAACTGACGGCTGAAAGCTGATAGCTGATTTTTGGTCGGCCCTAGCGGACGATTTTCGAACTTGTTTACCAAGCATGAAATTTTCGAACCAAATTGTCATCGAGATAGAGGGTGTAACGGAAGGACTTCGCGCGCTACACGCTGCTCGACCGTAGATCAATCGGCGATGGTGATGACGACGTTGCCTTTCTTGTGTCCCTGCTCGACGTACCGGTGGGCTTCGGCGATCCGCTCCAGCAGGTATCGCCTGTCGATCACCGGCTTCAGCTTCCCCGCCTCGGCGAGCTCTTTAAGCCGGATGAGATCGTCGCGGCGAAATCTCGGTAGCCCGTCGTCCACCGAAATGAATTTGCCCGCGGGCGTCAGCGCGTTCCCCAAAGCCACTTTCATCGGCGACGTTTTTCTGCGTCCAACGGCATCGAACACGACGTCGTAGCGCCTAAGCGCCGACGCTTGTTCTTTCGTGTAGTCGAGGAGCGTGTCGGCGCCGAGGGACCGCAGCAGTTCCAGGTTCGCCGTGCTGCAGACCGCGGTCACCTCCGCGCCAAGATGCTTCGCGAGCTGAACCGCACAGGTTCCGTTGGCGCCGGATGCGCCATAGACCAGCACCTGCTGGCCGCTCTGGATGTTCGCCTTGCCCAGGAAATACAAGGCCATGAGACCTCCGCCGGGGATGGCGGCGGCTTCATCATCGCTTAGATTCGACGGCGCAGGCGTGAGGCGCTTGAGGGTTGCCGGCAAGCAGATGCGCTGGGCGTAACAGCTCATGCGCAGCGCGGTGAACGCCCACACGCGGTCGCCAACTTGAAAACGCGAGACCTTCCTTCCGATGGCTTCGATCTCCCCAGCCAGGACGGCGCCCAGGATTGGACGTCGCGGTCTCGTAAAGCCCATCGCCACCCGCGCCATCAGCCGCATGGCGAGGCGGGCGGAAGGAATCATGCTCCTGATGTAGCAGTCGCTTGGCGTGACCGTCGTTGCGCGGATCCTGATCAGGACGTCCTTGGCTCCGGGAACAGGATCGCGGACGTCCTGGAGCTGCAGAACTTCTGGAGGCCCATAGCGCGTGCAAACAGCTGCTTTCATAGTCTAACGTTTTGAGCAGATTTTATATTATTGGCATGGCAGTTTTCGAACCGGAATCCTCAATACTTTAGGCCGGATCTTGAATGATTGGTCGGGACGGGCAGATTTGAACTGCCGACCCCTCGCACCCCAAGCGAGTGCTCTACCAGGCTGAGCCACGTCCCGACTGGGCGGTGGGTCCGGTCCCTGCGGACCGGAAGGGTTTCGAGGTCAACGATAGTGTACCACCGCGCGGGGCCAAACTTCTCGCTTGTAATGTGGCGGCGGCATGGCTACTCTGTCCGGCATGAAGATTCATGCCTCGCTCTTGATGCTGTGCCTGGCAGCCAGTCTTTCCGTCGCTCAGGACACGAAGCCCACCACCCAGTCAAAATTCGGCCCCACGGTTGAGATCCCCGCGGACGCCACTCACCAGATGAAGATTGAGAACGAATACATTCGCGCGTATTACATTACGGTAGCGCCGCAACAGTCAACCCTGATGCATCACCACGGCACTGACTATGTCGCCGTGACGTTCGGGCACGCGGTGATCGACAGCGCTGCGCCCGATGGCGCGGTCAAGCACCTCGTGCTGGAGGATGGCGCCGTCGGTTACACGCCGGCGGGGCTGGTCCATGCAGTCACCGATATGGCCCCCACGACGTTCCACAATGCGACCATCGAGCTGCTGCAGAACCATGGCCATCCGGTGTGCGTGAACAATTGCGCCAGCGATCCTCGGGCTAAGGATTGGCCGCCGCTGGCGAAGGATTCGAAGCTGATCGGCTACGGCGACACCTTCCGCATTTCGGAGACGATCATCAAGCCGCAAGAAACAATCGCAACCGACGAGCCATTTCCGCACCTAGTCGTCGTGGTGACCGATATGCACGCGCACACCGGACCGCCGGGGAGCGGCGGTATGGACTTCAGCCAGAAGGCGGGCGACATGATGTTTCACGACGGCCATGCCAACCATGGATTGACCAACATCGGCACCCAGGATATGCGACTGATCGTGATGGAGTTCAAGCCCGCGCCGACAAAAGAATAGCCGTGGACGATAAGCGATACTCGTGCGCGCACGTCGTGCCCATCGAGCAGGAGCCGCGGCATCACCTCGTGATCGACAACGAATTCGTGCGCGCGTTTGCGGTCGAGATCGCGCCCCACGATCGCACGCTGTGCCATCGTCATCCGCACGATTACCTGCTGTACGTGGTGGGCGACGGGGACATCGTTAGCGCCGCGCGCGACGAGGAGCCCAAGACTCTCAGCTATCGCGATGGAGAGTGCGAGCTGTCGCCGGCGGGATTGATACACGTCGTCGAGAACTTGCGAGACACGCCATTCCGGAATGTCGTGGTTGAGTTGCTGCCCGGAGCCCGAAGTCTGCGGCGTGGCGACGATCCAAAGGTGATTACGGGAAAGGCGAGCATCGCGCAGCTCTTCAATGACGAGCAGGCGGCAGTATCCATGATCGCGATGGATATTGGCTCGGAGGTGGAAGTCCACGGACGGGTTGTTGTGGCGTCCCCCTACGAGCACGAGGTGGTGCTGGAAAACTTCAGGGGAGACAAGGTTAAGCTGTCTGAATTCAATAATATGGCATGGCTTTGGTCGTCCTTGCAGGCTACCCTCAGGAACATCGGGGATAGGCCTGCGAAGGCGGTTCTCTTTCAGATTGGCCACATAGACGACCAAGGCGTGGCGGTGTTGAAGGGGCGCGATCCGTTGCGCAGTCTTCGTGCCCACGCCGATGAAAGCGAATGAAGCCGGTGTCGCTATCCTGCAACCCGTGTGGGAATCGTGTGGAAGTTGCCGCGGATCAGAGATTTTGAGCACCAAATCTTCGTCGCGGCTAAATTTTTTTCATGCGCGAATCGTCAGTGTTTATGCGGCTTTCGTCGATCCCGCCGAAAATCTTTCACCAAAGTTGCACGCCGGGGGTTGTGTGATGCATCCTCGTCTGCTATAACAGTTATGTCAGCAAGAGGCATTACTGTCGCCTGCGGATGCGGGACCGATTTTGAGTCCTGCAAAAGAAGCCGGCATCTAAGACGTAGAGCTTCGTGGTAGCTGCCCTGGCCACAGGGCTGGAAGTCGGAGACAGAGTTCTCCGACAGGTTAGCGGGAATCGCGGAACCTCCAGTACAAGATCTTTAACGAATTCGAACGCTCCGGTGCTTTGCGCGCTGAAAATGGT
>PLBW01000154.1:0-341 GCA_003135475.1 Acidobacteriaceae bacterium | reverse complement strand
GCGTAGTATGTTTGAAAGGTTTCGAGGACGACGGCCGTGGCTTTAGGGCTACGGGCCGTCATTATCCGAAGCAGCCGCCTAGTGCGGATTTGCCCGGATCTTTGACAAAAGGTTGAACGTGCCAGTCGTGAGATTTGCGCTCGAGTTAAGTTCGAGCGATCTCACATAGTTATTCCGCCGCCGGGCCTTAGCAGGCTTGGGCGGCTGTCCGCCGACCCCTGTCGGTGGGCATTTTCAGGTTTCAAACGAGAGTTTGATCCTGGCTCAGAATCAACGCTGGCGGCGTGCCTAACACATGCAAGTCGAACGAGAAAGTGGAGCAATCCATGAGTAAAGTGGCG
>PLBW01000212.1 GCA_003135475.1 Acidobacteriaceae bacterium | reverse complement strand
CACGTGGCGCAGTTCGTGGAGTATGGCTTCCTCGGAAAACTCGACCTTGCGCTGATCGAAGTGACCGCCGTGCTCGAGGACGGCCGCCTGATACCCAGTTCGTCCCTCGGCAACAACAAGACATGGATCGAGCAGGCGGAACACGTGATTATCGAGGTCAACTCGTGGCAGCCCGAGGCGTTGGAAGGCATGCACGACATCTACTACGGCCTGAAGCCGCCGCCCAACCGGGGACCAATTCCCCTGACGTACACGGGGCAGCGCATCGGCAGCCCGTACCTCGAGGTGTCGCCAGAAAAGGTTGTCGCGGTGGTGCTCACCGACTCACCGGACCGCAACAGCGCCTTCAAAGCGCCCGACGAGGCCTCGCGCCGCATTGCCGGACACATTCTGGAATTCCTGAGCTGGGAAGTGCAGAAAGGCCGCATGCCCGAAACGCTGCTGCCGCTGCAATCGGGCGTCGGCAACATCGCCAACGCGGTGCTCTTCGGCCTCGAGGAAGGACCGTTTGAAGGGCTCACCTCGTACACCGAGGTCATTCAGGACGGCATGATTCGCCTGCTGAAGTCGGGCAAGCTGACGGCGGCGTCGGCGACCGCGTTTTCGCTCAGCCCGGAGATGCTGACCGAGGTCAACGCCGACATGGCCAGCTACCGCAAGCAGATTGTGCTGCGCCCGCAGGAAATATCCAACAACCCTGAGATTATCCGGCGGCTGGGCGTGATCGCGATGAACGGCATGATCGAAGCGGACATGTATGGCAACGTAAACTCAACGCACGTGATGGGGTCACGCATTCAGAACGGTATCGGCGGCTCCGGCGACTTCGCCCGCAACGGATATCTGTCCATCTTCATGGCGCCATCGACGGCGCAGAAGGGGACCATCTCGACCATCGTGCCCATGGCCTCGCACGTGGACCACACGGAGCACGATGTCCAGGTGGTTGTAACCGAACAAGGCCTCGCCGACCTGCGCGGGCTCTCGCCACGACAGCGCGCGCACCTCATCATCGAGAAGTGCGCCTCGCCCGATTACAAGCCGCTGCTGTTGGACTACCTCAGCCGTGCGGAGCGACTGTCGTATGGACGCCACACTCCGCACCTGCTGAGTGAAGCCCTGGGCTGGCACAATCGATATTTGCGCAGCGGGCGGATGAAGCCGCAGGGGGGAAGACTAGCCAGCAGCCAGGAATCAATTGCGTGGCCTCCCTTCAGGAGGCCCGCAGATCCCGGCGCACGAGGGTTGAATCGAGGAAGAAGCCCAGGCCGACCGCGAACGGAATCACACCGAACGCCGCCGCAATCCAGGCGTCGGGTTCGGCGCGTGCGATCAGCGCAAATGCAACGGTGTAGCCGATCGACGCGCTAACCAGCAGGATGCCTGCCCGGCGAGAACGAGCAGCCTGAGAAAGCTCGGGCTCCATGGGAACGCTGAGCCCGCGCGCCAGTGCGGCCAGACGTTCCTCGGTGCGCAGCTTGCGCACCCGATAATAGGTGTACATTCCCGCGATGGGAATCCCGCAGATCATAATCACTGCCACCAACCCGATGATGTCTCCATCCATAGCCTGCCTCATTTCTTGTCGCGCCGCCCGTGCGTACCGAAGATCGCTTACAGCTTGAGATACGGGGAACGTCGAAGAAAGTTCCGAAGTTTTGAGGCAAGACCCCAGAGTGCCTGCACGCGTCGCTTCTATAGGTAATGGGATGGACTTGCGGAGATTGTGATCTCTTACGGAAGCGAGGGGCGAAAAGCAGGTCCCTCCGCTCGCCCGCCACGGCGGGCTCAGTCGGGATCACAAACTGACGGCTGACAGCTAAAGGCTACTCTTCCACCTCGACCTCTTCGCCGCGCTCGGCTTTGGCGGCCGCGATGATCTTCTCCTGTTGCAGCGCAGGGACGAAGTCATAGTGGTCCATCTCCATCGAGAAGCTGCCGCGGCCTTGGGTCATCGAGGTCAGGTCGGTGCCGTAAGTCAACATTTCGGCCATGGGCACCACGGCCTTCACGACGGTCTTGCCAGCCTTGTTGTCCATGCCCTGGATGCGGCCGCGACGGCTGTTCAGGTCGCCCATGATGGCGCCGGCGAACTCGTCAGGAATGGTGATCTCGACATTCATGATCGGTTCCAGCAGCGTGGGCTTGGCCTGCTCCATGGCCTTGCGGAAGGCGATGCGGCCCGCGGTCTTGAACGACAATTCGTTGGAGTCCACGTCGTGGTATGAGCCGTCATACAGAATGACCCTGAAGTCCACCACCGGGAAGCCAGCCAGAAAGCCGCGCTGTGCGGCTTCGACGATGCCCTTCTCGACGGCGGGAATGTAGTTCTTGGGAATCGCGCCGCCGAAAATCTCATTGACGAACTCGAAGTTGCCGCCGCGCGGCATGGGCTCCATCTTGATCTTGCAATCGCCAAATTGGCCGTGCCCGCCACTCTGCTTCTTGTGGCGTCCCTGCACGTCGGCCTTGCCACGGATGGTCTCGCGGTAGGGGACCTTGGGCGCCTTCAGGTTCACTTCTGTGTGATAACGGTTCTTGAGCTTTGAAACGACAACTTCGATGTGCTGTTGGCCGGTGCCCGCGATGAGGAACTCTTTGGTCTGGGCATCGCGGAAGAAGCGCAGCATGGCATCCTCTTCCATCAGCTTGTGGATGCCGTTGCTCAGCTTGTCTTCGTCGGCACGGGTCTTGGGCTCGATCGCGAACGTGATTGCCGGTTCGGCGAAGGTGACCTGCGGATACTGGATTGGAGCACCCTTGTCGCCCAAGGTATCGCCGGTCAGGGTGTCCTTCAACTTGGCAACTGCGCCGATGTCGCCGGCATGGAGTTCGTTGACCGGGACCGCCGTCTTGCCCTGCATGATCGAAAGGTGAGCGAACTTTTCGGAGCCGCCGCGATTGAAGTTTTGCAGGGTCGCGTCGTTCTTCAGCACGCCGGAATAAACCTTGAAGAACGAGATGCGTCCCGAGAACGGATCGCTGATGGTCTTGAATACGAACAACGAGAGCGGTCCAGAGTCGCTGATCTTGCGGATTGCAGGCTCGCCATTGTTGGCGGTGGCAGCGGCTTTCACGTCGCCACGCTCGACCGCTGTCGGCATGTAATCCACGATGAAGTCGAGTACTTCGTCGGTGCCGATGTTACCCAGACCCGAGGCGAAGAGCACGGGGAAGATCTTGTCTTCGCGGATGGCATTGTGCAGTCCGGCGATGATGTGCTCTTCGGCGATCGTGCCTTTGTCGAAGAACTCTTCCATCAACGCGTCGTCGCCTTCCGCCACCAGCTCCACCAGTCGCTCGTGCGCGGCCTTGGCCTGCTCTTCCATGTGGCCGGGAATTGGGCCGACGGTTGACTTGCCGTTGCCGCCCATCTCGTAGCTGTACGCCTGCATCTTCACCAGGTCCACGATGCCGGTGAAACTTTTCTCGGAGCCGATGGGCAACTGCACCGGCACAACCGTCCGGCCAAACGCCGCAGTAAGCGATTCCATGACGCGGTTGAAGTCGGCGCGTTCGCGGTCCGTGCGCGTGCACACAATCACCCGCGGCAACGCGACCCGGTCGTAGTAATGCCAAATGCGCTCGGTCACCACTTCCACGCCACTGACCGCGTCCACCACGACCAGGGCGGCTTCCACCGCAGGCATCACCATCTCGGCTTCATGAATGAACATGTTGAAACCGGGGGTGTCGATCAGGTTGATCTTGGTCTTGCCCCACTCGACGAAAGCGGTGGCGGCAGAGATAGACATCGCCCGCGAGACCTCTTCTTCGTCGTAATCGGTGACGGTGGTGCCTTCATCGACTCGGCCGAAGCGCTGGGTTGAGCCGGCAGTAAACAGCATCGCCGAGGCGAGGGAAGTTTTGCCCGAATGTGAGTGCCCGATCAGGGCGACGTTGCGGATGTTTGCGCCTTCGTAATTCTTCACCTATGGACTCCTTCGAGTGATCCGCTCCACCTGGCGCTCAGAGGCATTGCTCCCCAGTAGCACGCAATCTTCGTGCTTGCACAACCCCGAGGTTGCCGGCGAGGCAAAAAGGCGGGGCACCATGCCGGCCTGCGCATGGTGAAACTGAACAAACTTAGAATGCTAGCACAACGAGTTCCCTGCTTCCACCGCAGGGGTGCCGGGTATTGTGAACTTCGTTGCGTTTAGAGTAGCGCTGCGGCGGGAACCTGAACCCGGAGGCGGGGCGCCGCTTTACGCAAGGTGGGGACCGGCGCGGGGAAAGCCTCGTCCATTTGCAGCTTGGCGGCTGCGATTTCTTTTTGCGTGGGTGGACCGACCTGGATCACGACGTTGCTGTTCACCTCGGAAGCATGCTGGAACAGGTTCTGATTCAGCATGATCGACTCCAATAACCGCCCGAGATTTCGTGAATGAAAGCCGTTGCTGAAGCGTGGACCACTTGACCATCCGGGATTCACGGAGTAATCGCAGATTAGGCTCCAGTATCCGCGCGCGGTGTTACACCACATCTTCAGACTGTCCACGGAACGCTCGCCGCCGATGTGGTATTCGACCTGTAGCAAGCCCCCGGTTGTTAGTTGCACCAGGTCACTCCAGTTCACAATCACAGCGCTTTCCAGAATTTGGCTGAGCTGGACGTTCTGCGCAGGCAGAGATTGCGGTGTCGTAGTCATCGTGTCCTCCATGAATCATTGAAGCGTCGGGTAAAAACTGTACTATCAGGCTATTTCTTCCAACACCGGATCAGGCGGGGCGCTCAAAGGCTCTGCCACGGAATCGGTCTGTTCCTGTGGGCCACCGCGCTTCCTGGCCGCGGCGATCCGCCAACTGGCTTCCACGAATCCGTTCCTCTGCGGCAGTAGTTCGCAACTTTCCCTCACGGCAGTACGCAAAGATTCTCCCCATTCCATTCCGTGTGCTTCGGGAACATAGGAACCAGGGGCGGGCTGAAGCGCAACAAAGTCTGGGCGACCGACCAGAAAAGCGACAATCTGGTCTGGGCTGTCCTTCTTGATCTCATCGCGAAAGGCGAGGGCGCCACGGTAATCCCGGCGGATGTCAATCAGCACCATGTCATAGCGGTCGGGATGCCAAACCAACCCGGCCTCCTCGAGGTCGCTGGCGCCGATCATTTCCACGCCGTGCAAGGCCATGATTTTCTTGCGCAGGGCCCGCCGCTCGGCATTTGTGTCCATGAGCAGAACGCATTTCTTAAGCTGAACGGTCTTATCGGCGAGACTTGATGCTGTTATCATCGCGCTCCTCCTGCGATTCCTTGCGCGGTCCCCCTGCAAAAGAAGGTCGTGGCTGTCTTATGTTTGCGAAGTACGCTTGTAAGGAGGGCTGAAGAGTACACCTTCTTCAGTAACGGAAGGCGCTGGAAGGGGGAATCCCCGGAAGATAACCCCACTACTCCGATTATACGCCTGCTCAGGAAGCCGTGGTTTTAGTGGGGCTTGCCGAAGCAAAAGGAAGAGGTGCGGCGAAATCCACACGAATCCCTTCCCGCTTCAAGTTCCTGCCGCTCTAATAGCGGTGCGGCAGCTCGCGCTCGGTATCCACCGAGCTGGTCAACGTCCCGATCAGGTAACTGACCAAAATCACGCCGACCACCGCAATCGTAACTACGTCCATGTGGCACCTCACCCCGGTTCGGCCCTTTGGCCCTATGAACCCCGTCCTGTGGATATACTCTCCCGGTTGACCCTTAGAGGACGGGTCGCACCGAAAGTAGTGCAATGTTTGTAGCACAATTTCACCGAGGTTGCAGTTCAAATCGTCAAGGATGGCCACTAACATTAGCGGTAACTGCCAACTGCCGAAACAGGGTCGAAAGCCGGCGGTAAGGTAGCGGTCCCCAACTAGATGTCCATCCCCAACGTTGGCGACCTGGCCTACTGCCAAGATACAGCGGCCAATCTCATCGAATTTTTCAAGCTGGCGGCTCGGCCGCGTAATCAGGCGGCGGCTTGCGGGCCGACCTCGCTGATCACGCGCAAGAGCGCGTCCGGTCCGTCTGCCCCAACTACGTATCGGTCGGCCTCTACCTCGGGCCACTCGCCATAAAGATGGACAATGTACACGACTTTGCCCTCCGGATGGCGCTCGTGGAAGAGGCGGATCACTTTTCTTGCGGTGGCATCGGGCAGCCGGTGGCAGACCACAATCACATCGACGCGGCCTGGATTGTCCGGCGCCTCCAGCGCCTCTTTTTCTGTCATGATCGCAACCACTTCGTGGCCGGCGGTTTCCAGGGCCCGCTGGCGTAAGAGCGCCAACTCCTGGTCCGTAGTGAGGATGAGAATTTTCATCGCGGATATTCCCTGCCAGTCCTGAAATCGTCCTTGCGGAGGATATCAAAACCAACGAAGGTTGGCAGCGCAATTTCTGATGGTTCTAATGTAGCCCTGCACCGGCGTTATTGCTGCGAGCCATCAGGTCCCGCAGCACCGCGACCTCGGACTCGATGGCCGTCTTCAGGCTGGGCTCCATGTCGGGTGCAAAGAACGGCGAATGGTTCGACGGCAGATGAATTCCGCTGGCCTTCGCCTCTTTGAACTTTTCGGGATCGGCAACGCCAAGCCAGAAATAGAACGACGGCACTCCGGCTTCGACGAAATAGGAATAGTCTTCCGAAGCCATGATGGGCGGCTCTTTCTGCACTCGTCCGGCGCCCAGCGCCTGAATCAGCGCCTGGCTAAGCCGCTCGGCCAGCTTGGGGTCGTTGTAGAGCGCGTCCGTGGATTCCACGACTTGCACCAGCGGCGCTTTCGGAGCATCCGCCGCCTGCGCTTCTGCCTTGGCGACGCGCTCGATTGCCGCCAGCAGATGCTTGCGCACTTCCGGCGCGTATGAGCGAACGGTCAGGCCAAGGTGGACCTCATCGGGAATGATGTTGTTCTTGGTGCCTCCCTGAATGTAGCCGACAGTGATGACGGCGGGATCGCCCGGCTTGATTTCCCGCGACACGATGGTCTGCAACGTCAGGATCACGCGAGCGGCGATGACGATGGGATCGACGGTGGATTCAGGGCTGGCTCCGTGGCCTCCTTTGCCGTAAATCGTGATGTTTACGGAATCGGCATTCGACGCCGCGTATTCCGGAGTGAAGCCCACTTTGCCGGCCGGCAGGCTGTTGGTCGTATGCAACGCCACCCCGACATCAGGCTTGGGGAAGCGCGTAAACAAGCCGTCGGCAATCATGCCTGTGGCGCCGCCAACTGTTTCCTCGGCGGGTTGGCCGATCAGCACCAGCGTGCCGTGCCATTGATCTTTGGTCTTCGCCATAATTTCTGCCGTACCCACCAGTGCCGCCATGTGGATGTCGTGTCCACAGGCGTGCATCACGGGTACGTCATGACCTGCATTGTCCTTGGTGCGGACCGTACTGGCGTACGGCAGACCCGTCTTCTCCGCAACCGGAAGCGCATCCAACTCAGTCCGCAGCATGACCGTGGAACCTGCTGCATTGCGAAGAACTGCCACCACGCCGGTCCCGCCCACGTGCTCGGTCACCTCGTAACCCAGCGCCCGCAGTTTAGCGGCAACCTTGGCGGCGGTGTTGACCTCATGCCCCGAGAGCTCAGGATGCTCGTGCAGGTCCATATATAGCGTCTTCACCTGCGGATAAACCGAATCGACCTGGGTGGAAAGTGGGGGCCCACCCACTGACTGCGCCCAGCCGCTCGCTGCCAAAATCAAGCACGCCGCTGCCAACCACAAAGTTTTCATGATTTCCCTTCCGTAGTGTTATTTCCGCCAATTCTTCGCTCTGACGCGCTACGTATCTTACAATAAACACTCAGGATAGCTGCTATCGAAAGAATCTACCGCAATTTCATCAACTCTCGACCCAACCGGGAATCTAATACATATCCCATAACATACATTCTTAGAGAGGAGCTGGGTTTGAATTTATACCAGCAGAACCATCAACCCGAACCCGAAATCATGATAGAGAAAATACATCCTAAGAAGCGATATATATTTGCCAGCGATTTCGACCAGACCCTGAGCTTTAACGACTCGGGGTACGTTTTGGCCGAGTTGTTGGGCATTTCGGAAGCAGAATTTGAGCGCAAAGCCACCGGAATGGCGAAGTTGAACCTCGTCCAGCAAGGCGGCGAACTCGCCTATCTGCTGCTGCACGATCCCGAGTTCCGCTCCAAAGTCCGTCCAGAGCATCTCTACAAAGCGGGCAAGCAGGTACGCCTGAAGCCGAATATTGACTTGCTCTACAGCTTCCTTTCCGAGGAAGTCGAGGGCTACCACTTCGATTTCTACGTGATCTCGGCTGGCCCGGTGGAAGTGATCCGCTCGGCCCTCGAGGGCGTCATCCCCGCCGATCATATCTATGGCACGGAGTTTGAATACAACAAGCACGGCGAAATCGAACGAATCCTTCAGGTGACTGCCGGATACGGCAAGGTCGCGGTTATCGACCAATTGCTCGAAAATCTCAGGACCGGACCTGATCGCATCGTCTATGTGGGCGATGGCAGCTCCGACATCCATGTCATGTTGCACGTGAATCGGCGCGATGGTTTCACCATTGCCGTTTCCGAGAACAAGTACCTGGCGCCCATCGCCAAGCGTTCCGTGATCAGCGACAGCGCTCTGGCCATCCTCGTTCCCATCCTGGAAGAGGTGGTGGGCTGGGACTCGCATTCGATTCGCAACCTGTTCGAAGCCAAGGGTCTGCTCATTCAGCAATGGGACAAGGTGCAAACCGATGTCCTGACCATCGTTCCCAGCGTCGCTCCGTCGGAAGAGCGGGCGGACGCCGCCATCGCCGATTGATCGAGCGGTATTAGAAAATTTCACACTTGGTATTTAGGTTCGAGTAGCCGACGACACGGGAGTTGTGGCGTCGTAGCCCGAGCCTAAATGCAAAATGCAGTTGCTTCTGCGGGTCGCTGGTTGAAGAGGAGGTACTCAGGCAGGACAGCGGCTGGAAGCCGGCCAATCTGGTATAAACTCTGGCGCGTCGCCAGGAGGTCTCGCATGGGCACGCAGGCTCAGGTCGCACAACTTCAGCACGGGCCTCAGGTACCACACTGGGGTCTTACGTCTCGGGTCGCCTTTCGTTTCTGTTTGGTGTACTTCGGGTTGTACTGCCTGCTCACGCAAATCGCCGGCGGCTTTTTGCCCCTCCCGAACCTCGAAACTCCAGATCCGTCCACTCTGTGGCCGATGCGCCAGATTGTCACCTGGACGGCGACGCACGTCTTCCGGGTCACCCATCCTCTGGTCTACTTCAGTGGCAGCGGTGACAAGACCTTCGACTGGGTGCTGGCGTTCTGCCTGCTGGTGGCCACCGCAGTGGCTACCATCGTCTGGTCGATACTCGACCGCCAACGGCTAAATTACGTCACGCTGCACAAATGGTTTCGGCTCTTCCTTCGTTTTGCTCTGGCCGGGCAGATGCTGGCTTACGGCATGGCGAAAGTCGTTCCCCTGCAAATGCCTTTCCCATTTCTCACGAGGTTGCTGGAGCCATTCGGCAACTTCTCGCCCATGGGAGTCCTGTGGTCCTCCGTCGGCTCGGCGCCGGCCTATGAAACCTTCGCCGGATGCGCAGAGGTGCTGGCCGGAATCTTGCTGATTATTCCGCGCACCACCATGCTGGGAGCAATGGTTTGCCTCGCGGATTCGATTCAGATCTTCACCCTCAACATGACCTATGACGTCCCCGTGAAGCTGTTCTCCTTCCACCTGATCCTGATGTGCTTGTTTCTATTGGCGCCCGAGTTTCAGCGTCTGGCCGACTTCTTCTTTCTGAATCGCGCTCCCGGCCCTTCTACGCAGCTCCCGCTCTTCGTCACGCGCCGCGCCAACCGTATCTCGCTCGCCGTGCAGATCATCTTTGGCATGTTGCTATTAGGAATGAACGCGTACGGCAGTTGGAGCCTTTGGCACACCTACGGTGGCGGAGCTCCTAGATCGACGCTTTACGGCATCTGGAATGTGGACCGGTTCGCCATGGATGGACAACTGCGCTCGCCGCTGCTCACCGATGGCGGCCGTTGGCGGCGCGCAATTTTTGAATTCCCCACTCGAATGGCATTTCAGCGCATGGACGATTCGTTTGCCCGTTGCGTTGCTTCGCTCAATGTCAAAGACAACACCCTCGAACTCACCCGGGACGATGACAAGAACTGGAAAGCTAAGTTTAGGTTCCAGCGCGTGGCGGAAAATCAATTGACGCTCGATGGAGACATGGACAGCCACAAGGTCCACATGCAGCTTCAACTGGTTGACCGCAAAACCTTCCTGCTCGTCAACCGAGGCTTCCACTGGGTCCAGGAATACCCCTTCAACCGCTGATTGCGACAGCGCCGCGCCAGGGCCCACTTCGGCGAGCGGGAGACGGTAGTTTGCCCTGTTAACTTGGCGGTTGGGCCTGAGTGACGGTCAGCCATCGAGTAGTCTTCCTTTCCGTCAGATACTCACAGGCGCGCGAACGATTTCTACCGAGCACTTGGCATGGCGAGCGACGAATTCCGCCACGCTGCCGAGCAAGAAACGCTGGATGGCGCTCTGCCCATGCGAACCCACGACGATGAGATCGGCACCCCACGCTTCTGCAGAATCGATGAGCGTCTCTCTGATGTCACCTACTTCGACGGCGGTGTCCACCTTGAATCCTGCACTATGCAGGCCGTTCGCAATGCGCTCGACCAACTCACGGGCTGGCTTCTTCTGATCCTCCAACTCGGGAGCGTAGCCTGACCCCATTTGCGGTGGGGCCGGCGCCATCGGCTGCAACACGTGCAAGACTCGGACCTCGGTATTCTCCGTCCGAAACTGCGCGACAATGGCCCTTAACACATCTCCGGAGGACTTCGAATCGTCAATTCCCGCGAGGATTTTCATGACTCCTCCTCCTTCTTGAGGCAGCAACAGGGTACCACGGCGAAACTAAATACTTTGATCGCGGCTCGAGCCGAAGGTTTGGGGACGTGCTGGGTCGGTTTTGCCCGCCCGTGGCTCGACCTTCCCTCGATGGAGGTTTCGTTAAGGCACCTATTCAGTCGGAAACGGGTTCATCCTGGCGCCCGCGCGGACAGACAAGATGGGCGATGTCGCACCGCAGCCAGCTGCTTACTTCGGGGGCGCAGGGGCGTTAAGAAAACTCACCAGATCTCCGATGTCGGTGGCCTTCAGAGTCGGCCAGGGTATGCCCAATTCCTCAGCCCGATCAATCATGCGGGGGCCATGCCGCCAGAGAGCGGCGGTGAAGGAAACAGTGGTGAAAGCTTCGGTGTTCGATCTAAGCCCGGGCCCATTCTGTGTGCCTTCCGCCATGTGACCATGGCAAGCAGCACAGCCGCGCTCGGCGAAAACCCGCTCTCCGACCAAGGGGGATCCGGTGGGCTCGAAGTAGCGCAGGCTCGCGAGAAACGTTAGCAAGTCTGCCATCTCGTTGTCCTGAAGAACGGGAGCAGGAATCCCGTTTTCGCGGCCCTGACGAAGCATCGCAGGGGCGTGGTTCCACAGAACACTGGCAAACTGTCCCGTCGTGAGTGGAAGATCACGCTCTGGTCCCAGTTCCGGACCCACGCTGCCACCCTGCCCGCGTACGGAATGGCACTGTATGCATCTGCTCTGGAACACACCCCAACCCCGCTCTGCATTGCCGGGTATTTGGCGTGCGTTGGCCGCTGGATGGGGAGAGCTGAGGCTTACATACGCGATCAGATCATTCATCTCATTACCGCTGAACTGGGGCCACTGTCCTAGGGTGCTGGTAATAGGAGCAATCATCGACCCGGCGTGGTTAAGCATGGCGCGTGTCCAGGCGTTCGAGTCGCCGTCGGCGGTGATCCTCGACAGCTCGGGCGCTGTTTTGCCGCCCGTCCCGCCCACCGAATGGCAGCGGACACAACCCTTCTCGTTGAAGACCCGCTGGCCAGCGCTGGGGTCTCCGGCGCGATCAAGGCTGCTCGCCTGGTACAAGTACGCAAGGATGTCCGCCATTTCTTGCGAGTCCAACTGGGGATAAGGCTCATTCTTTTGGCGGATCTGCCGCCACATGCCAGGTCCATGGTTCCACAATACGGTCACCAGCCAGCCCATGGCGGGAGTACCGGGGTGCTTTCCGGAGAGATCCGGGGCAACGCGTCCCCCTGATCCGTTGATGGAATGGCAAATGCCGCATTGCTTGTCACCAAAAAACAGCGCGGCGCCTTTCTCGGGTTCACCGATAATGTAGAGTGCGCGGCGCGTAGTGGTCGGCCGGCGCACCTGCATGAACACGGCCACCATTAAGGCTACGGGGATTACCGCTGCAGGGATCCAAAAGAGAAGCTCTTTGCGTCGATTTAGCATTGTCATAGACAACACTCCTCTCTCACGCCCAGCCCTGAAATTGGGAACTCATCGCGGTTCAGGCCGACCTACAGCGCGGTCCAGGACTGGTAAATCGCAGGGTGGAGCGCCTCACTTCTGTTCCAAGCTCCTGATATAGAACCCCAGCCCCACGAGCGTGAGGGCGATCAGCACCAGCGACAGCCCAAGCCCGACACGCCGGAATCTCCATTCCTGCATCGCCTTCTGCCCAGCCGCGTACGTCAGTTTTGTCGTCGCAAGTCCGGCATCGGTGTCCTGCTTTAACCCGCTGTCGCGGAAGGCGTGCACCGCGACCCGCGCCTTCAACAGGGCATCGCGCGCTTGTGTCTGCTGCAGCTTGGGCTGGCTGACTTCCATGCCCTGCCGTTCGGCTCGGCTGAGTAGCTCGTCGGAGGCAGCAATCGCCGATGCCAGGTTCGTCAGTTGAGTATGCATAGCTTCCGCTTGCATGGAGCCGGCATCTCCCGCGGTGTGACAGTTCATGCACACGGCTTTGGGGCCGGCGCCGATCATTTCGTCGGTGGGAGCCTTGATTGCGTGATTGCTGTGGCAGGTGACACAACCCGGAAATCCCATCGCAGCGAACGCGTCCTTGTGCGGGCTGGTCTGGAACAACTGCGCCTGGAAGACGTGGCAATTGGAGCAAACATTGGTGACGTTGGCGACCCCGGGAGGTGTCGCTCCGTGGTTGCCATGGCAGGTAGTGCAGGTGGGCGCGCTCAGGTCGCCTCGTACCACCATGGCGTCATGGTGCACACTCTGCTCGTAATTTGCGAACTGGTCTGTCTTGATGCCGTAGGGCTTCATGTACTCGGCATCGGCATGACAACGCGAGCACGTGGTGGCGATGTTGATCGGATGCACTTTCGAGCGCGGATCCGACGGGGCGCGCAAGTCATGCACGCCGTGGCAATCGGTGCACACCGCGACCTTATTGTCGCCCTTGGTCCACTTGATTCCGTGCACGCTGGTCTTGTACTGCTGGAACTGATCGACGCGCAGGCTGGGGTTGTACTTCTTCATCATCTGGGCATCGGAGTGACACGAGGCGCAAAGTTCGGGAATCTGCTTGCGCTCGATCTTGCCCTTCCATCCTGACTTCCGGCTCATCGCCGTTTCAGGATCATCACTGTTGGCGTCGCCACCATGGCAGGCCGCACAGGTAAGCCCCTTCTGGGCGTGGATGTTCTGGCTGTAAGTCTCTACGCTGACACCCAGCGGCTCCGGCAAATTGGAATGGCAATCCAGACAGGAGTTCTTGGTCTGTGCGAAAGCTATCAGCCCGCTGCAAATCAGCCATGCAGCCACAATGATTACGGTCCCTCGCCTGCATGTCACCGAATCGTGAACCTTAATCATGCAGCCTCACTTTGCCACCCAGCCGTAGACGGTCATAATCGCCATGTAACCGAGAAAGACACAAGCCAACCCGGTGATCCAACGCCGCGTATTGAAAGGCCTTTCACGGTCGAGGAAGGGCAGCAGCAGTGCCGCGGCGCCAATCAGCCCAAACGCCAGGATGCCCAGCATCTCCCCGTCCATGCCGAGGATCTTCGCGGGAATCAGCTTCAGCGTCTGGAACATGGACAGGAAGTACCACTCTGGCTTGATGCCCGCCGGAGCGGAACCAAACGGGTCGGCCTTCACCCCGAGGCTCCACGGAAACAGCGCCGCCAGCGCGCCCAGGAGCCCCAACGCCACATACCACGCCATCAATTCGCGCAGCACGAAGTTGGGGAAGAAGCGAATTTCTTTCTTCTCCACGGGATGAGCTTGCCACCGCTGCTCCACCCCGGGCGGCACGCTCATGCCGAACCATTGAATCAGTGCCAGATGCAAGCCGATCAGCAAGGTCGCCAGTGCCGGCAATATGGCGACGTGAAACCCGTAGAGCCGCGTCAGCGTACTACCGGTAATGTCTTCGCCTCCGCGCAGAAACAGCATAATAGGATGGCCAATAATCGGAATCTGCGCCGGGATCTCCGTGCCCACCGCGGTCGCGAAATACGAGACCTTATTCCAGGGCAACAGGTACCCACTAAATCCAAACCCCAGCATCAGGAACAGCAGCAGCATGCCGCTCACCCACGTCAGCTCGCGCGGCTTTCGATAAGACTTCAGGAAGAGGACGCTAAAAAGGTGGGCGAAAGCCATGAAGACCAGCAGATTCGCCGACCACGAGTGCACCGACCGGATCAGCCATCCGAACTGCACCTGGGTCATGATGAACTGCACGCTCTCGAAAGCTTCGTCGGCTCCCGGACGGTAGTACATCAACAGCAGCGCTCCCGTAAGGACCTGCACTCCAAATAGGAACAGCGTCATGCCGCCCAGGAAATACCAGTACGAGTAGCGATGTAGCGGTACTTTCTTCTTCTGCGCCAGCGCTTTGATGTCGTCCAGAGGAAACCGTTCGGCGAACCATTCGCGAACGTTGTTAACCGGGCTCGCCATCAGGCCTCCTGCTTACGCCGCACGAAGATGTCCCCACCCCGGATCTGGACCTCGAATGCCTCCAGCGGACGCGGCGGCGGCCCCGAGATGTTGCGGCCGTTCAAGTCGTAGATGCCGTTGTGGCATGGGCACCAGATCTCGCGCAGGTCGGGACGATACTGCACCGTGCAGCCGAGGTGGGTGCAGGTCGCCGACATGGCGCGGTATTCGCCCGCGGCGGTTTCAACCAGCAGCCCGGGGCGGGCGCCGAAGCGAAACGTCGTCGCGGTATTGGGCTTCAACTCCGAGATATGCGCCGCAAGTACGGCGTCGTCACCCATATCGGGAAGTTTGGGGGGAACTAGGTACCGTAGAACAGGATAGAGGAACGAGGCTGCCGAGGCCAGCAGGCCGGTTCCCAGCAGGATGTTCACAAAATGGCGGCGCGGCAGATTCGCGGGTGCGGACCGAACCGCGGCGCCAGTATCGGGTGCCGAGGACATCGAAAGCCTACCCCCTATTTGCCGAGCTCACGTACGTACTTCACCAGTCCGCCCACCTGTTCAGGTGTAAGGCTCTTGTACGACGGCATCTTGCCTTTACCGTTCGTGATGGCGTTCTTCAGATCGGCGTCCGACTGCTTCTGAATGTCAGGCGATTTGTAGCTCTTGACGCCGAGTTTCTGTCCCATCGTGTTTCCCGTGCCGTCCGACCCGTGACACATGGCGCATTTGGACTTGAAGAGAGCCGCGCTATCGGTTGAATCCGCGAAACAATTGACGGAGACTATAAAGGCGACGAGCAATAACCAAGGCGACATCCGTTTCATTCCATTCCTCCCGAGGTACAGTGACTTGTGACTGCTAAAGATGTTGAGACCATGGCGGACTGCCGGCAGACGTAGAGCCAAACAGTCATGGGGTCACCGCTTTCTGCCATGAAGCAAGACGACGTGAACGAGTTCCCCCTGCCGCATCCAAGAGAACGACCAAAGCACTTTCGAACGAACGTGATCCCTGTTGAAGGTGGCGGCAAGATAACATTCGCGATTCACACGAGGCAGTGATGCCAATCACCCTCAGGTGTGATTCGTGGTTCACCCTGACCGCTCTATCTAGCGCGACGGCACTAACCTCGCAATTTGCAACCCAAGAGACGTAGCCACAAAGGCCAGCCCGCGCAGATGGCTACCCATAATGCGTTGGAATGTCGTCAGGTCGCTTCGGCCATCTGGCGGCACCGTTTCGCCAGCGCCGACTGGATGAAGGTAACCTCGCGTCCCAGCATGTCGGTTGCTTCGCGGCAGAGGTCGGGGCGCTCGCGCATGAGTTGCAGAAACTTTTTCCGTGGCAGGTAAACGATATCCGACCTGACCACCGTCACCGCGGTCAGGCTGTACGGACGTCCGCTAAACGTGGCGGGCAATCCCAGCAGCGAGCCCCCAGAAAAAACTCTGTCCAGCTCGGGCAGGTTGCGCACACCCATCAGCACCTTGCCCTTAAATACCAGGAACACACCCGCGGTTTCCCCGTCTTCACGAAACAGAACCTGCGCCGGCGGAAGGTCTCGCTTTCGACCCGCTGATTCCAGGCCGGCTTTCAATTCGTCAGACACCTTCAGGATATTGCTCTTCACACCCACACTTTTCATTCAGGACTTATGCCACAACTGCGCACAGCACTTCTGTGATTCGAATCAC
>PLBW01000209.1 GCA_003135475.1 Acidobacteriaceae bacterium | reverse complement strand
CGCCGCGAGATTGGGCACGGCGCATTGGCGGAGCGCGCTTTATACGGGGTGCTGCCGTCAGAAGCCGACTGGCCGTATGCCATGCGTGTGGTCTCCGACATTCTGGAGTCGAACGGATCGTCGTCGATGGCGACTGTGTGCGGAGCCTCGCTCAGCATGATGGATGCTGGCGTTCCGCTGAAGGCCTCGGTGGCCGGAGTTGCCATGGGACTGGTGAAGGAAGACAAAGATTACGCCATCCTCACCGACATCGCCGGTGCGGAAGATCATTACGGCGACATGGACTTCAAGGTGGCCGGCACTCGCGACGGAATCACCGCGTTGCAGATGGACATCAAGGTGATGGGCATCACGGCGCAGATCATGCGCGAGGCGCTGGAACAGGCCCGCCACGGACGTCTGTTCATCCTCGACAAGATGAACGAGGTGATCGCTGAGCCGCGCACCACGATCAGCGAATTTGCGCCGCGCTTCTACACCTTGCAGATTCCTACCGACAAAATTCGCGACCTCATCGGGCCGGGCGGCAAGGTGATTCGCGGAATCATCGAACAGACCGGCGTGAAAATCGACGTGGAAGACACCGGCAAGGTGAATGTTTCATCCAGCGATCAAGTGGCGGCTGCCAAGGCGCTGCAGATGATTGGCGACATCACGGCGACCGCTGAGGTGGGCAAGACCTATCTCGGCAAGGTCACGCGCCTGGCTGACTTCGGAGCGTTTGTCGAGATTCTGCCGGGTACCGATGGACTGCTGCACATCAGCGAAGTCGCCGAGCACCGCATCAACGATGTGCGCGATGAACTGAAGGAAGGCGACCAGGTGCTGGTAAAGGTCCTGGCCGTGGAAGGCAACCGCATCAAGCTCTCGCGCAAGGCCATTCTGAGGGAGCAGCGCGCCAAAATGGCGGCCGAGAGCGGCGAGCCTGTGCCCGAGGGAGCAGGCGCGGTGACCTTCGAGGGCGGACACGAAAAGGCAGACGAGCCGAGCTCCGAGCAGAATTTCAATCGCGATGGTGAGCGTCGTGAGCACGCGGGCAGCCGGCACGACGGTGGTCATCATGGCGGTGGTGGCGGCCGCGGAGGCCGTGGCGGACCGGGCGGCGGCCGCGGCGGTCGTGGAGGCCCGGGTGGCGGACGCGGCGGACCGCGGCGGTAACTGTTTCGGCAGTCGTGGGAATCAAAAGCTGGAAAGGGAGGGCTGATGCTCTCCTTTTTTGTTTCGGATCGGGAAGAGTTCTCGCGAGGTGTTGCCCAACCAGAAGCGGCAACCGCCCTGTTTTGCCGACAGAGTAGAAGATCAGCGCCCCCCACTTTTGTTGGATTGAAAACGGCCGCAGTGGTGGGCTAGACTTTGCCGGTTCTTATAACGAGAAGGAGTGTTCCTATGAAATTGGCTCGCCTGGTAGGTTGCCTTTTGTTTGTTGTGCTCGCATCGGCTCTGATTACGCCGCTGGCGGCGCAGAGTCCCGACCAGATGCCTTATGCACCCTTGGCGTCCACGAAGTTCATGACCTTGCCCATGCTACCGTCCTGCATGACCGTCTCCGCGCAACGCGGAGATCCCATGAAGGGCGCCGCGGTGCTGCTGTTGAACGTCAAGAGCGGCTGCGTTGTGCCCTGGCACTGGCACACCGCAAATGAGAACCTCATGATGGTTTCCGGTAAAGGCAAGTCGGAGATGTCGGGTGGCGCTCACACCATGGCTATGGGCGACTACCTGTACCTCGCCGGAAGGCAGGTACACCAGTTCACCTGCATCAGCAGTTGCCTGGTCTTTGACGTGATCGACGAGGCTTTCGACATTCATTACGTCGACAAAGACGGCAATGAGATTCCCGTGGAACAGGCGTTGAAGACGACGGCCAAGCCTGCGGGAGCGAAAAAGCCGTAAGGCGCGAAGCAGATGTAGGAGCCGAAGCCCCAATCCCACTGTTCATGAAGTGGCGGAACTCGATTCGTTGAGGCCCGCCACCCTGACTTCCGCACTTCTACTTTGTCACGATGAGCGACTCCAACCTCGACAGCCTCTGCTGCAAGTCGGCAATTTGTTGTCCCTGGGTCTGGATCTGCTGCTGCTGCGTCTTGATCACGTCCTGCTGCGCCGCGACTACCGTGTGCTGCTTCTGCAGCTCGTTTAGCAGCATGGGAGTGAGCATCTGATACTTCACCGTTAGGGGCTGACCGTCTTTGTCGTACGCCACCATTTCGGGGTAGACCTCGGCCACTTCCTCCGCGATCAGGCCGTACTGCAACAAGTGCGACCCATCGTCGTACTGGGGTTTGTAGAAGAAGCTCACCGGACGCAATTGGAACAACCTGCTGCTGCTGTCTCCCATGCCGGCGATTTGTTCCTTAAAGCGGCGCGAAGAGAGCATGCAAGTTGTCCCTGGCGTCTGGCCCCAAATCTTGCCGTCGCTGCCGACGCAGACCTCTTGGACAGAGCCACTGGTGCCGTGGGGCGAGCCGTTAATGCCCGCAATATAGGTGTCGGTCTGTCGGCCCTGGGTACCGATTCGGGTAGTGTTGTTCTCCGGGTGATCGAGGTCGCAATTGGGGAAGCACGTCGCGTCAAGGTAAATGTCGTTGGTGACTGCTCCCTGGGTTCCGCTGTCGTGGCCGATGAATATGTCGCTGCTGGTGAAGCGAGCATTGAAATCGATGTTGGCGCCCACGAACGTGTTGTTGTCGCCTACCCCGTCAATCACGGCCGCGCCGGCGCCGATGATTACATTGTTATTGCCCGCGCCCGGGAACGAAGCGTGGTCACCAATGATGACATTATCATCGCCGAGAGTTAGGCCGGCCAACCTCCCAATGGCGACGTTGGAACTGCCGCTGCTACCTAGGCCAGCGAAATTACCCGCTGTGACATTGGAACACCCTCCTTGACCGGCTAACACGCCGACGCTGACGTTGGAGTTGGCGCAGTTGGTGGCCAGGACCGTGTTAGCGCCGATTTCATAGTCGCTCGCGCTGTTGATGGATCCATTGACGTCAAGTTTCGTAGAAGGGGTCGTAGTCCCGATGCCCACGTTACCCGCAGGGCCGATCGGTTTCTGAAAAATTACCGAGTTGCAGATCACGTTCACGGCAAAAGCCGGCTTGAACCAAAGCGGAACAAAATTTGGAGAAGGAACGGTGCCAGCAGGACAGGGGGCATTAAATACCGTCGAGAGAGGAGGTGGTGGACTCCCCGAAGCGGCGTCGATTCCCGATGCGATGCGCAACGCGTTCACAGATGCGATCGTATCCGATGCACTGCCAGACCCATCTGACGGCGGTGCTTTGACGAAGGCCGACGGTGGCAGCCCGCCCAGCGTCTCGGCTTCGTGAGCTTTGAAAGCGTAAGGCACGCTCACCAGCAACACGCGTGCCTGCTCAGCTTGTCCCTGCACCTGCACGCCCAGCCAGCGCTGCTCCTGCTGCGAGAAGAGATCGTCCGGCAACCCTGTGGCAGTGGTGCTGCCCAGCACCACGCTGTACTGACCATTGCCGTCGGGAGTTACGTTCTGCGTCTCCATCCAGACCGCGGCTCCTCCGTCCTGCTGCTTGTAGATGGCGAAGGTGACGCCGACTGCGGTGGAGGAAGAGAGGGCCGCGCCCTGCGCGTCCTTCAGAGTTCCGCTGTAGCGGATGAGGTTGGGAACGGATGTGGTTGCTGCTTGCTGGGCTGAACAGATGGAGACGGACAACAAGGTGGCGAGAGCAAGAACGATGGTCGTGCGGAAACGGCGCATAAGGTTCTCCTTTGTGGAACCCATCTGAATAGGTTGTGGGCCCTGAGAATGGGGCCCTTGCTACGTTCGGTACCTTGGCCCGAACGAATAGAACTCTCACGTCGCACAAGCCAGCTAATAGACAGTGAAATACTGTGCCTTGGCTCGAAAAAGAGGAGAGCGCGATCCAAGCGCCGCCAGGAGTCAAGGACGACGAGAGCGGCGCCAACTTCAGTAGGGCTCGGGGAAAGACATCGTTCATACTCCCGCTGCTCCGCGAACGTATTGCGGATGACATGTAAGCGTTCCCGGCGCGATTTCCTAAACAACTAAATGCTTGATCGCCCACGCCTCGAAAGGGTCACGAGGTGTCTTACGTAAAGGGCCGACAGGGAAGAATCTCGTCGGCTAAGTGGGGTGATGATGCGGCCATGTTGTCAAGATGTCAAGCGCTTTTTGACATGATTTTAATAAACAATGGTGGCGATAGTAGGGTTTCCCAACTAGCCCAAGAGATGGGAAAGGATGTAGCACCTCCCGAAGCAGGTTCCCTTCGCTCGGACTGAAGCCCTCGGTCGGGATGACAGCGGAGAGGCGGAAAAGAAAAGGCCCCAAGCAAAGCCAGCTTGAGTGGAGCACCCAAATGAATAGTTGTCAGTAGCCAGTTGTCAGTGCCAAACAAAAAGGCCCCGCATTACTGCGAGGCCTTGTCTTTGCCGTTGGCTAACTGCTAATTGCTAATTGCTGCTTTTAGTACATTCCGCCCATGCCGCCGCCGTGTCCGCCGCCCATGGGGGATTCCTTCTTCTCTTCCGGAATCTCGGCAACCAGGGCTTCGGTGGTCAGCATCANNTTCACCAGGTCCTCGAACTGATTGGTCTGCGCGTTGTAGCCGAAGTTGTTCTCCTTCGACTCGCGGATGCGGCCCAGAACGATGGCGCCTTCTTCGCCCGAGTTGATAACGATCTGGCGGAGAGGCTCTTCGAGAGCGCGGCGCACGATGTTGCCGCCGATCTTCTCGTCGCCTTCCAGCTTCAGCGCGTCGATCGCCGGGATGCAGCGCACCAGGGCCACACCGCCGCCGGGGACAATGCCTTCCTCGACCGCAGCGCGGGTAGCGTGCATGGCGTCTTCCACGCGGGCTTTCTTTTCCTTCATTTCGGTTTCGGTTGCAGCACCGACCTTGATGATCGCAACGCCGCCCACCAGCTTCGCCAACCGCTCCTGTAACTTCTCGCGGTCGTAGTCGCTGGTGGTCTTGTCGATCTGGCCTCGAATTTCCTTTACGCGGCCTTCGATGTCGGTGTGCTTGCCCTTGCCCTCGACAATGGTGGTGTTGTCCTTGTCGATGGTGATCTTCTTGGCTTGGCCGAGGTCGCCCATCTGCACGTTCTCCAGCTTGATGCCAAGATCTTCGGTGATGGCCTTGCCGCCGGTCAGGATAGCGATGTCCTGCAACATGGCCTTGCGGCGATCGCCGAAGCCCGGAGCCTTGACGGCTGCAACCTGCAGCGTGCCGCGCAATTTGTTGACGACCAAGGTCGCCAGCGCTTCGCCTTCCACGTCCTCAGCAATGATCACCAGCGGACGGCCGCCCTTGGCGATCTGCTCCAGCAGCGGGAGCAGGTCTTTCATCGAGGAAACCTTCTTTTCGTGGATCAGGATGTAGGCGTTCTCCAGAACGACTTCCATGCGCTCCGGATCGGTGACGAAGTAGGGTGACAGATAGCCGCGGTCAAACTGCATGCCTTCGACGACTTCCAACTGGGTTTCCATCGTCTTGGCTTCTTCCACCGTGATCACGCCGTCTTTGCCGACCTTCTTCATGGCCTCGGCAATAATGCGGCCGATAGTCTCGTCGTTGTTGGCAGAAATGGTGCCGACCTGCGCGATCATCTCGCCCGACACCTTCTGCGAATACTTGTCGAGCGCGCCGGGAATGCGGTTACCATCGTGGTCCAGCGAGCCGCACACCGCGGTGACGGCCTTGTCGATGCCGCGCTTCAGCGCCATCGGGTTTGCGCCGGCAGCCACCGTCTTCACGCCCTCGCGGAAGATGGTCTGCGCCAGAACGGTTGCGGTGGTGGTGCCGTCACCGGCAACATCGGAGGTCTTGGAGGCGACCTCGCGCACCATCTGCGCNNAGCGGGTCCTTCAGCTCGATTTCCTTGGCTACGGTCACGCCGTCCTTGGTAATCAGCGGCGAACCAAATTTCTTCTCGATCACGACATTGCGGCCCTTGGGGCCCAGCGTGACTTTCACGGCATCGGCCAGAACATTCACGCCGCGAAGGATCGCCTGGCGGGAATCTTCTCCATGCACAATCTGTTTTGCCATTTGTTTCTCCTTAAGTTGTCAGTAGCCAGTTGGATCGGAACTGGACTGACTGCAAATTCTTTGAAATCGTTGTCAGTTGTCGGTTGTCAGTGCCCAGCGAGTTCATCTCGCTCTAGCCATCGCTGCCAGGTTCGACTGGCAACTGGCCCGCCGCGGCGGGCTACTTATGCGCGACGGCTTGTTTCGGCTTGCTGGCGCCTTCCAAAATGCCGAGCACTTCTTCCTCGCGCATGATCAGGAAATCTTCGCCATCAATCTTGATTTCCGTGCCGGCATACTTGCCGAACAGGATGCGATCGCCCGCCTTTACGTCCAGCGGGAAGGTCTCGCCTTTGTCATTGGTCTTGCCCCGGCCCACCGCGATCACTTCGCCCTCTTGCGGCTTGTCTTTGGCGCTGTCGGGAATGATGATTCCGCCACG
>PLBW01000177.1 GCA_003135475.1 Acidobacteriaceae bacterium | reverse complement strand
ACGATGTCCCCGTACTCTGAAGGACCTAACATCGCGACCGCAGTACAGCGGTGCGAGTATTCGCAGGAAGAACGAGAACTGCTTCTGCGGCTCGCTCATCGCTCGATTGAATTGGCGCTGGAAGGACGCGCTATCGACCCAACCTCGCCAACGGCCCACCTGGCCGAGCCACGCGGGGCCTTCACCACTTTGCACCTGGAGGGTGAACTGCGCGGATGTATCGGATATGTGCTGCCCACCCAGTCCCTCCATGCGACGGTTGCCGAGTCAGCCAGGGCTGCAGCCTTGGATGACCCGCGTTTCCCGCCAGTGACGCCGGCGGAGGCGCCACACCTGAAGATTGAGATCAGCGTGCTGTCGCCTTTGCAGCCCATTCGGCCCGAAGAGGTCATCGTCGGCCAACACGGACTTGTCGTCACCCAGGGCAACCGCCGTGGATTGCTGCTGCCGCAGGTTCCCATCGAGTGGAAATGGGACCGTGAAACCTTTCTGGCACAGGCCTGCCTGAAGGCCGGACTGTCGCCGGACGCGTGGCAGCATGGCGCCCAATTGCAGGCGTTCACCGCCGAAGTGTTTGGCGAACTCTAACGCCAAGCTTCTTGGTGAAACCAAACCCACGGACAAGGGACCGTACACGGCAATTACGGGCCCTCCTGCTGCGCCGCCTCGAAGCATTTCCGCGATTCTTCCTGGTTGCCGAGCGCGCGATAGGCAAGCCCCATGGTGGTGTATGCCTTAGATCGCAGCCTGGGGCTTGGCGTGCGGGTGAGAACGATGTTCGAGCGCGCGATCGCCTGCTGCGGATCGTCATGCTGTTGCGCGTAAATGGCGAGGTTAAGGTTGCTAAAAGGGTCGAGAGGATAGATCTCCGCAGCCGCGCGGAAATGCTTCATAGCTTCCTCTAGTTGTCCTGTGTTCAGCAACGCTCCGCCCAAGTCATCCTGAGCGATGTAGTTGGGAGGGGTGACCTCGATGATGTGCGTCCACAAGATGACATTGTCGCTCCAGTAGCTGAGCTGACGATAAGCCACCACGCTGAGCACCGTCAGGACCACTGCGCTGGCGCCGGCCAGCACGGCGGAAGAAATCTTTCTCTGCTCGGCCCAGTCCGCAACCCCCCAGCAGACCATGATGAATAAGCCGATGAAAGGCAGATACGCATAGCGATCGGCCATGGCCTGTTCACCGACCTGCACAAGGCCGATCATGGGTACCATGGTTCCCAGAAACCAGAACCACCCCACCAGCAGATAGCGGCGCCGCCGCCCTCGAAGGACCAGAGCGGTTACGGCCAGCAAGAGAACCAATGCCGCGAGTACCTCCCAGGATTTTAGAGAGGTGCCCGGATGCGGATAGATGAGCGCCAGATGCGACGGCCAGAAGGCCTTTCCGAGGTAGCGGGCATAGCAGACAATGGCGTTGCCCAGGCGGATGGATAGCGGAAACGTGTTCTTTACGGTGTGCATCGCGCCTGCCGCCTGCTGCGCTCTCATGGTGATGAAAGCGCTGGCTCCGCACAAGGCGAGCAATGGGAGCTTTTCCCCTAACAGCCAGGAAAAACTCCGCTCCGGAAGGGTGTCCCGTTCTAGTCTGTTCTTGACGAGGGGGGAGTCATCTGCTATTTCCAATGCAGGCTGATCGCGGGCAATCGCCATCCGCCGCAACGGCCAGTAATCCCAAAGCAACAGCACGAACGGAAGGGTGATGACTACTGGTTTGGCCATCAACCCAAGCGCAAAGAATGCAGCCACGACGGCGTAGCGGCTGGTTCGGGGCTCGCTCACGTACCAGCGGTAAGCCCCCAGCGCGAGCAGGAAGAACAGCATGCTGAGCAGGTTCTTGCGCTCGGAAATCCACGCCACCGATTCGACGTTGACGGGATGCAGGGCAAACAGCGCGGCTACCATCAAACTGCGGCCGGTGAAGCCGGTCGCCTGTCGCAGCACCCAGAACAGCAGCAGCACGTTGAAGACGTGCAGCAGCAGATTGGTATTGTGGTGGCCGGCGGGATCCGCCTGAAAAAGCTGATAGTCGAAAGCGTGCGATAGCCAGGTGAGTGGATGCCAGTTGCCCGCCTCGGTGGTAGTGAATGCCCACTGCAGCGTGTCCCAGTTCAGGCCGGACTTGACCTGTGCATTCTCGGTTACATAAACGTTGTCATCGTAGTTGACGAAAGGGTGACCGCTAACCGGGTAGTACAACGCGACCGTCGCAATCACAAGCAGGAGTCCCAGAGCCCAAGTGTACTTCTCGATTCCATGCACCGGAGCCGTGCCGGGATGGGCTTGCGTTGCCACCTTCGGTGTCAAGCCATCGGAACCCACTACTTCTCCTTGTTTTCGCAGATCAAATCCCGACAATTTTTGGCCAGAGTGGTCCTATTGTCCGCGCTGGATTTTTTGCACCTCTTCGAGGCATTCCCGCTCATGGGCAGTATCTCCGAGCTCGTGATAGGCCAGGGCCATCTTTGCATAGGCTGCGGCCTTTTCCACCGCCAACTGCGTCATAGCTGGCACCTTCTTGCAGCGCTCGATGCACGCAATCAAGTTCCCGTGCCGCCGGTCGTACTCAGCCAGGTTCAGATTGCTGGCGGCGTCGTCGGGTTTAATTGCCACAGCCGCTCGGATGTGGGTAATCCCTTCATCCGGTCTGCCCGCACGCGCCAGAGCAATCCCGAGACTGTTCTCGGCTATGAAATTCGGTCCTGTGACCTGCAAAGTGTGGGACCACAAGGTGACATTGTCGGCCCAGTGGCCGAGCTGCACACGGGCCGTCACCGTCAGCGCCACCAACACCGCGACGCTGACAGTAGCCAGCCAGGCGGGGGAGATGTGCCGTTCCTCTGACCAGTCCGCCACGCCCCAGCAAATCATGATGAACAAGCCGATGAAGGGTAAATAGGCGTAGCGATCAGCCATGGCCTGCACCCCCACCTGGATCAAACCAATCATGGGGACCAAGGTCCCTAGAAACCAAAGCCATCCCACGGCGAGATAGCGGCGGCGCCACTGGAGGGCAACCATAGCGGTGACCGCCAGCAAGAAAACCAGCGCCGCGAGGACATGCGACATTTTGAGGGAGGTGCCGGGATGGGGGTAAAAAAGCGCCAGACGCGACGGCCAAACCGCCTTTCCCACATACCGTGCGCAGCAGATAATCGCGTTGCCTAGCCGGATAAAGCGGGGAAAGTAATTTCTGGCGCCACCCCTGCCCTGCGCTTGCATGGTGATGAAAGCGCTGACACCGGCAATGGCCAACAGGGGGAACTTTTCCTCTAACAGAGAGTAGAAGCTTTTTGCCGGAACTTCGCCGGACGAATGCCCCAGAGCGGGCAGAGACATGCGTCGCAAGGGCCAGTAATCCCACAGCAGCAGAACGCACGGCAGGGTAATCACCTGCGGCTTGGCCATCAAGCCCAGCGCAAACAGCAGGGCGACGACGGCATAACGCCCGACTCGAGGCTCGCGCGCATACCATTGGTAAGCACCCAGCGCGAGCAGGAAAAACATCATGCTGAGGAGGTTCTTGCGTTCGGCCACCCAAGCCACGGTTTGGACGTTGATGGGATGCAGGGCAAACAACGCTGCCACCATGAAGCTGCGGCCGGCAAAACCCGTCGCCCGGTTTAGCACCCAGAACAAAAGCAGGACATTCAGCACATGCAAGAGCAGATTTACGTCGTGATGCCCGGCCGGATTCAGCTCAAAAAGCTGGTAATCCAAGCAGTGCGAGAGCCAGGTCAGAGGATGCCAATTCGCCTGATCGTAGGTCGTGAACGCCCACTTGACGGTGTCCCAGTCCAAGCCGGACTGCACGCGCAGGTTTTCCGTGACGTAAAGTGAGTCGTCGTAGTTGACGAACGGGTGATGGTGCACCGGATAGTAAAGCGCGAGGGTCGCGGCCGCCAGCAGAAGGCTCAGGACCCAGGTCCGCGTCGCGATCCAATCGAGCCAACCCGGGCCGGGCCGGGACCGGGCCGCCATCGCCGGTGTCGAAACAACTGAAGTCACTCATGCTCCCTGGTTTCGAGGATTATATCCGACTAACTTTTTCAAGCAGAAGGCGAGCGATTTGACAGGTTGCTGAACAAGCAAGGCCTCGGGTAGTGCGGACATGCAGGTCCGTACGGAGCGCCGGGACGCTCCACCGCCAAGAACATCGAGCGTAGCAGCGTTGCCGCAGAAAATGGCTTTGGGACCATACAGGTCGACGAATTTTGGCATTTTGTCGACCCATCGGCTCCTCAGTGCGACCAGCTTGTCAAAATGTCGAGAAGCTTCTAACAGAACTCTAGTTAGCTCTATTACCTAGCACTTTGGTGGCAGCCTACCGCCCTAGTCCAACGAGCCCACAGGTTTGGGATAATTTAACTGCGTCCGGCTACGGAATCCTTCATCGCGTCAAGTTCCTGCAGACCTCTCTTTATTCTGTTCTGGATCTTATTGTGTCATTGTAAGTGTGCCAACCGATGGTAGGACCGGGATCGCTCCTACATACGTGTGGTTATATCCTGCCTGATTTAGCTGCGGATTCCGCGGCGCAAATCCTACTTGCAGCCACAGAAGCATTTTCGTAATGTCATAGCAATTATTGTAAGCAGCGCCCAAGCCATCTCTGAGGGAGTATTGGATACCTAGATCGGCAATGGTCCCCCGGCCGCCGCAGTGCGTACTGTAGCCCGTTGGCCGGCGGGTTGGGTCAAGAAACGATGGGTTTGTAGCATCGGATAGGTCGCCATAGTCGGCTAAATTGGGATGATAGACTGAACCATTGTCATATCCCACGCCGGTTCCGTGGCTGGGGCAAGTCGCTCCCGCCCCGCAGTAGTCTCGCCCCGAGTGAGCTCCATAAACCAGATTGTTACTAGGGCCAACACCATAAATGCCGGACGTAGAGTAGTAATTCGCCGTGTTATTTACATATCCGCTGTAAGCTCCGTAAATAATGCTCGACCGAAACCAACTCGGCGAGGCCACTGCTGTCGAGGTGCCGCCGGTATCTCCAATATCTACCCCCGCTGAATTTCCGTTGCCCGGAGAAACAAAATATAGCGTCATGTTATCCACTTTGAATACAGCAGCCGCCGGGCAGACAGAAGAGTATAAGAGCATGGGTATGTTGCCATGGTCATTCTCAACAATAGCGATATTGTTCTTTAGGTTAAAGTAGCACCCTGCGGATTCATAAACACCCTGCCCGAGTGCTGCCTCCTTCCATTGCGCACCCCAATTGTTGTTAAGCAATGGGCCGCTGGTGCTGGGGGCGCTAATAAAGTGAAACGGCTGATAAGTTCCCCAAGCTATATTTCCACTGATGGTAGAGGTAGCGTCATTGGCCGCAAAGCGGACATCGAAAGCATTGGATGAGCTGGTAACTGCTCCTTCCGAATTAAAGACTGCGTTGTTGCTGATCGTCAACGGACCACCGGCTGCGCCACCAGTTTGGATGAGCAACTGGCCGCGCTGGACCGTGCCGTCACTCGTTCCCACAGTAACGTTGCCCGTCCAAGTGAGTGTTGCCGGCCTATAGACAAACTTCGCAGTCTGCCCGGTTGTAGTGCATCCTGTTTCTGTGAAGTTTGTGATGTTGAAGCCGCCGCCGTAGACGTTGACTATGTTAAATAAGAATTGCCCCGTGCACCCGTTGAACCACCCGTTAGCCATTGTCCAGTTGTAATTGAATAAGAACCCAGCACTGTTGCCGATCGTAAACTCATACGGCGAATCAAACTCGTAGTGCTCAATATCGAGCGATGAGACCGGCGTTGTTTCTGCCGAGCGTAACTCGTAAGCTAGGCCCTCCATCATGGGTGGAAAGGCGGGGCTGCCAACATTGACAAACTTACAATAGCGGCAAGTAAGGACCCCGCCATGAATGCTTTGAGCCGCGCCCCCGGTTTCTCCGCCCGCACCTATTCCGATTCCGCCACTATAGGCGTTGAACTCGTGGGCGACATAAATAGGGTAGCTAGTATTAGCCGGTGTCAACGTCAGTTGGTCGTTGGCATCGCCGAGAAACTGGAAAGTGCCGTAACTGATGAAAAGACCGAACGCAGTGGCATCGGAGCCTGGATTGGTTACAGAGCCGCTGCCGATGGGATTCGTGCCGGTGGAGTTAAAGTAGATGACTTGAGCTCCTTGAGTAGAAGTGTTACCGCAAGTATTTGTATGTATGCGATCATAAGCACAAAGAGAACCGCCAGCTTCAATTCGAAGGCCATTTATGCCGATCGTCGAGCCTATACTAGCGCAATCATTAACAATTAGCGTCTGTACTGCTAAAAAGACGCCATCGCCACCTGCTCCACAAGGCGCGACGCGCGTGCTCCAATTGTTTGCATTGCTAGCTAATCCGGTTCCAGTGCTGCGGTTGAACGTGAGCGCATGTACGGCGCTACAAAGTAAGATTAGGACTAATAAAAGTCGTTTCATTCTGTCACTCCACTTGCAGCTTCAGAGTTGGATTTAAACTGAACCTTAAATATGCCATTCGGTACGGGATGCAGAGTAGCGGGGAACGCGCTTCAAGCAATAAAATACTCCTAGACGGGTTTGCGATTACGGTTTTGCACGCAAAAGATCTGACCCAGAATAATTTTGTTGACTGATTGGGTGTATAGTGTGCCCAGCTTCAAGATGTCAAGAGGTTTTGGGCCCCGCAAGATGGGAGGTTCCTCGTTGTGCAACATAGAAAGGCCGCTTAGCTAAGATAGTGAAGCGAGAGAGTTGAGGATGGCAGCCAGGGAGCGAGACCGGCTCAAGGCCTTGCATGCCGTGCGGAAGCGGCATCTTACGCAAGTCAACTCAGCCAGGGAGTTGGGCATGAGGGCGCTGGTCTGCTTAAATTGTCATCCCAACCGAGCCGCCGCGACGGGCGAGGGGCGGGGAGTGGTCATTGGGGCGCCGTACAAGCAAGACACCCGCGCTGGCCGTACCACCTGCCAGCAATGCAGGAAACCAAATCCTTCCTGGGGACACATCAATCGATCTGACGAACGTCGGCTTGCGAGACTGTTTCCTGGGCTAAGCGTCAAAGCGTCGTTCTTCGTGGGATCCGTGCGGTCTGAAACAAACCCGGTTTTCACAAAGTCGTTCACTCAAACTCACGCGAACTGGCTACACGCAGTGTTTTCGAAGGACGGCCATCCATGAGCGAACCGGCTTCCAACGTGATCCGAGGCCGGCAGAAGGAAGATTCGTCAGGCGGCATTCCCGGGGACAAGCGCACACTTACGCACAAGACCGCTTCCGGCGTCGCCTGGATCAGCCTCTTCCAGATAGCCCGCCAGCTGTTGCAAATCGGCTCGGTATCGGTTCTGGCGCGCAAGGTCCCCCCCTCGGCCTACGGTCTGGTGGCCATGGCCGTCGTAATTGTCGCCTTGCTGGAGACTGTTCGTGACGCGGGCATAGGTACTGCCTTGGTGCGGGAACGCGAGGTTTCCCAGGATTTGGCCGCGACTGTCTTCTGGCTCACCTGTGGTTCGGGTGTCCTCATCGCCCTGATCATGATTGCGGTTTCGTGGCCGACGGCGCGCTTCTTTCATGAACCGCAAGTCGCGACTGTGCTGCAGTTCCTTTCCATCGGGTTCTTCGTGGGTACGATCGGCGTGGTGCCGCTATCCATGCTGAATCGAGAGATGGCCTTCCGCAAAGTGGCGTTAGCGCAGACTGCGGGCGCTATCAGCGGAACAGTGGTGGCGGTTACGGTTGCGCTGGCTGGAGGCAAGGTCTGGAGCCTGGTGAGCGGGTCTATTGCGACCACCGCGGTAGCGACCCTGGCGATATGGATCGCCTCCCCGTTTCGACTTAAAGCGGTTTTCCGTCCAGTGGATGCCCGGCATATGCTTTCTTTCGGACTGAACCTGAGCGGGTTCAACGTGCTGAATTATTTCTCACGCAATGCCGATAACCTTCTGGTGGGTAAGTTTCTGGGGAGCGGGCCTCTGGGCTTTTACCAGATGGGGTATATGTTGATGACCTATCCCATCCAGAACTTCGCTGGGGTAGTCGCTCAGGTCGTCTATCCGGCCTTGTCCAAGATTCAGGACGATCGGGAGCGCTTCCGTACCGCATATCTGCGTACCTGTCGGTTGATCGGGCTACTGACCTTCCCACTGATGCTGGGCCTCGCGGTGACCGCGCAGCCTTTCGTCCGCGTTTTCCTTGGAGCGCGATGGATGCCGGTGGCTGGACTGTTGATCATTTTCGCTCCCTTGGGAGCGGCACAATCGATCTACACCACGGTTGGCCTAATCTACAATACGCAGGGGCGGCCCGATCTTCAGTTTCGCTGGTCGATGTTTGCCAGTGTTATGTATGTTGGATCCTTTGCGCTGGGATTGCGCTGGGGCATCCTGGGGGTGGCCGGGTGCTATGCGTTCGTCTGGCTGTTGCTGATGGTTCCGGGTTTTCTGATTCCCTTCCGGCTGGTTCAACTGTCGGGGAAGAAACTCCTGCAAACTCTCTGGCCTACCATGTGGATAAGCCTCGCAATGGCCGCCGCAACCGAAGCTTGGCTGCAAGGATTGCGCCAGCTTGGGATCCAGAACGCTGGGTTCAATTTGATCAGCACAGTGGGGTTCGGCGTGGTTGTGTATCTGGCACTCCTGCTGTGGCGCAAACCGCCCGTGCTGTTGGAATTGGCGGTCGTCTTGAACGGCTCGTCCCGTCCGGCTTTCCGCAGGGTTGCGCAATACCTTGAAGAGCGTGTCGGCCCGAGTGGGCTTTGATGCAATCCGGATGTTTTGGACCCACGCGACGCAGTCCATGCAGCCGTCGCAGGACAACGCCGTTGCTTTCATCGGGCTATGTGGCGCCGGTCAGCTTTAAGGAGGATCAACATCCAACCGCGTCTTGTCAAAGTAGATTCGATCCACCCGCCTGCCGTTATGAGAAGCGGCAGAACGCAACCTTCCGGCCTCTCGAAATCCTGCTTTTTCGAGTACGCGAGCAGAGGCCGTATTGTCTTCCATGACCCAGGCATGGACCGATTCCAGTTGCATCTCATTAAATGCTGAGTGGATAAGTTGGCGCACTGCTGAAGTCGTGATTCCCCGAGCTTGCACATTCTTGTTGCCCAAAACGTACCAGATCATTGCGATCCCGTCAGTCAGATCAAGGTCAGCGAGGGCCACAAGCCCGCACGCGTGGCCGTCGCAGCGAACCAGGTAGAAGCGGTTCTTTCGGTTACGCATCGCCACCCCGATCAGCGTCGGATCAACGGTCCGACCCCTCCAATCGCTGCTTAGCCACTGATTGGTTTGCGGTTCCGAAAGCCATTGCGCAACCATCGGAAAGTCCGCCGTCGCCAGCGGCTCGATAGTGACAGTCCCACTCATTCTGGTGTAGCCGCACGTGCCGGAAGGGTGGTACGGCGGTCCCTGACGAAGCGTTCGTAGTCGTCGCGGAGTCCGGCGGGCCATTCCTCTGGTCTAAACCCGAACTGGCTGAGGAGTGCATAAACCCACCGTTCGTACCCCCAGGCGATGCACCCGCTGGTTGCGGGCCGGCCGGCCACGCTGATGCCAAAGGCCTTGCCAAAGGTCGTAGAGTGAAAATTGGAAGAGAAGCAGCTAATCGAGCGGCCTTCCGATGGAACATCAAGGCGCAGCTCCTTCTTGCCCTGTTGCTGGCGCTGGAAGGATGCTTTTACCGCGTAGTCGTCCGTGAAGAACATGTCATTGGCGGTTTCAAAACGGCAACTCAGCTCCCAATCTTTTGCCCACTGGATAATCAATTGTTCCGCCCGCGCCCGGCCGGAAATGATGTAAGCCGGGTGGCCCACCCAGACAACCTCACGCATGGTGAAGGCACGGAGACGACTCATGTACTTGTGGTTGGCGCCCTCATAGCGGTGACAGTGCAGAGTTGCGGTGAGGCAGCGGCCGGGCTTTTCGAGTTCCCAGCCTTCCATGGCCTCATATGCGTGGTAGCAGCAGGACGGGCTAATGGCAAAGTCGCTTCGGCTCATGGTGCCGTCGTGCAGTTCGGGCGACCACCCTTTGTCCCGACAGCTATCGGAGAAATGCTTTAGGACCCCGAGATCCTGTTTGAGGTGGGCGACAAAGTCCATGTGTTCGGGGAACGAAGTGAAATGGTTACACCGGTGGAGAGTCTCTGACTTGATCGTGGAGGGAAAGTACTCTAACTCGGCTCCGAATTCCTCCGCAAAGATAGAGTCAACTTTATGATCGACGAGTGCCATCAGAAGCGCTGCCGGTCCACGCAGGACCACGTGTCCGTCGCCCACGGGAGTGGCCCACCGCCGTTCCAGCATGCCAGCCCAAGCATCCAACGCAGGCAGATCGCGTTTTTGCTCAAAATCGACCACCGTTTTCATTCCGAACTGGCTTTGATCGTAGCGCGACAGAATCTCGCCGACTCTTGTCCGCACTTCGGCTTCATCGGCGCCAGGCCCGAGTTCGATCGTGATTTTCTTCGCGGCTGCGTCAATATCGTAGGAGACGACGTCTTCGGAGATGAACGCCAGCGCATAACGCACCTGTGCCAGATAATCTGCGTCCAACTGTTCCAAGTCGATTGTCATATGCCGTTCGCCTTTCTCCTTTGAAGCGCGAAGTCTGCGATCTCCCGGATGGTATTCAACGGATACGCCACCAGGTCAGACTGGCTTATCTTGATGTCGAATGCGCTTTCGACGAACGCAATAAGATCGACTGCTCCAAAGGAATCGATATACCCGTAGTCGAAGAGATGAACATCATCGCTAAAATCCGCATCGTCTAGCGGTACATTATATCGCTGCCGGATAAAGTTTCGTAGCGTTTCCACAGCTTGAGCTTGTGCAATTTCCATGTCGGTCACCGTTTCAATAGTGGCTAGCCACTGGATGGGGATGAGAGGGCGATGCGCATTGGTCCCCCAGAGCGCCGCCCATGAAAGCTTCCCAAATGTTGCGCGCAACGCTAGCGCATACGGGCGCGCTGTAGTGCGCTTCATCCCTGAGCGCTAGCGGGTGGTTGTTGAGACTCTCGCATTCAATTACCGGCCGGAGATCCTGAAACGGTATGCTGAGGATAGTGGCCGCAGATCGTGCAGCCCTAAACGGAGCGTCCCGGTCTACCTCAATGCCCGCCGAACGCCCAGCTTGGACGACGGGATCAAATTTGAACTCCACTACACCCGGAGTGTAGACAAGCATAATCGTTATTTGTCGCTCAGCACACCAAGCCGATAGCCGCGTGAGGAACTGCACCAGTCGTTCTTGATATCCCGCCTCCTCGGCCCGGCTGTAGAACTTGACCAGGGCCGGCGTCAAGTCGGTTTTAGGGGCGGGACGAAAGCTACTAACGGCGTTCCTTACTCTTGCGTAAACGACCGTGTGCTGCTTTAACCAACGGGTGAGATGATGACGGGAAGTAGACTCTTTATCGTACAAGACTCCATCGGGGCCCACGAAAACATGGTTGTAGCGCCCGGCCGTCGCGATAAGGTATGGGGTGAGCAGCACGATGATGTGCTTGGGTCGTGCGCCCTGGTCATCAAGCCAGCGGGCCAATTCAAACTGATTTTCGAGGTAATGGCCGCCTACGGCGGCATTATTCACAACCAGCCCCCGCTGCTTGGCCAGGGAAGCCAGTTGCCCCACCACGGTGTCCTCGTAATCGAGGCCTTCTCCGTAGGCCTGCGAATCGCCCAGGACGAGAATGCCTCTGTTCTCGGCGACCGAGCGTCGTCGGAGATCCACCTTTCCGCAGCGGAGCCCGAGATCGTTCGTTAGGACAGAAAAGCGGCCCACCAGGGTGTCAGCGTCGGCTCGCGCGTTGGGCGCCAGCTTGTAGCCGCCGTTCCGTCCAAAGCTCTGATACAGCCCAACTAAGTCGGTAGTGGTACGCTCTCCGAGCAGACGGAAGATGATCTCAGCACAGGGAATCGATAGGATCCACACTCCAAGTACCGCCACTACGAGGTACCGTAACTTCGGCGCAGCAGAGGCTACTCCCTCAGCCGATGCTGCCGTGGCTGGATTAGAAGTTGACATAAATGAATTGAGGCAGTTTGGAGGCCTGTGCTCCCAACCGATACGCGACTGACCAGAATATTGCGGCCGACATGAATGCCCATCGCAGCACCCGCGAGAACACCGGATCGCCGTTCCAGAGTTTTTTTATTAATACCATTTTGCTAACCCTCCAAGTACAGCCAGCGTGGATTTCATGCTGGGAAGAAAAAGCAACCCCCCCAACGCCACTCGTGCGTTGGTCCACAGGACTCTGGACCAGTAACGCGGCCCGTGGCGTTGCGACGGTGGCATCGGTTTCGAGCCGGTAATGGCCTCAAGGAACAACAACATCCCGTGCCAGCAGCCCCACGCAATGAAGGCGATGGTCAAACCATGCCACATTCCGCACAGTACCATAATCAGCAGTGCCAGGCATGCCGTACGTATTTTCCCCGATCGCATACCCCCCAAAGGAATAAAGACGTTGTCCCGGAACCAGTCCACTAAGGTGATGTGCCAGTGACGCCAGAACTCGCTGACGGAGGTTGCCCGAAATGGGTTCCTGAAATTCTCCGGCACGCGAATTCCCATTAGGCCCCCGAAACCTATGGCCACGTCCGAATATCCGGCAAAGTCGAAATAAAAATAGAGATAAAGCAGGACTATTATCGCCAAACTGCCGTATGCGTTCAAGGCGGTCGATCCAAGGAGTCGCTTGACCAGTTGATCCAAAACATAGGCCAGCACAGCTTTTCGGAAGTATCCCCGAGTGATGCGATAAACCGATTGGGCAATCAGCGGGGTCGTCAATGGCAAGGGAGCTGTGATCTGCGCGGCGAAATCCTGATACTTCTGAATCGGGCCGCTGGTCACTGTAGGTGGAAACAGCATAAAGAACAGGAGACCCCAGGGAGTCCGCTCGTCCACGTCCAAGATCGATTGAATGTGCAGGAAGTTGATTGCGCGGAGGACAAAGTAGGAAAATCCGATCAACGCGAGTATCCGATCACTTGCCCAGAGTCCGCCCAAGAACGGAACCTTAAATTGACGGTAAACCTTAAATCCAAACAGCAACAGAACAAGGCCGGCGATGCTCAAACCCAACATCAGCCTGGCATAGTCTCGCTTCCTTGCCCGGAGGTGTCGCCATAGAAGGTGAACTGGATACAAATAGAGAAGAGTTATGAGGGTGATGACTGCTAAGGTTTGAACGGAGGCGACACCGACTAGGAGAGCGCTTACAGCCACGCCATATTGTGGGTAATACCGTACCGGGCAAAACTTCCGCGCGGTAGCCACTAAAGCCAGAATACCGACGAATTTGATATCGAGGAGACTCAGTTCCATTGGCCTAGGCGCAATTCAGCGACAGGTTTGGCCGTCGCTCAGGGCGGCGCCCTGCGAAAGCATCGCCTGGGCCTGTCCGATATATCCAGATGTTGTCGTAGGGTGATTCCCCTGCTCTAACAAGGGATTTCCATTCTGTCCCAGCGAGCGATTATGCTTCTGTTCCCCTTGAAAAGCAACCCAATTTCTTCTCTCCACCGAGGCCTTCGACGGCATGGTGCTGCTCCCATACCTCCATTGCTTCCACTCCGGCCCCGGACGTGTGCTGGCCCCAGACGTCTGGGCATACCTCTCTTCCCGCATGGCCATTTCCTTATAGTTCGTTTCACGATCACCCACGCACCCGACCTTGCCAGGCGTAGCAATAAGCTAACGTATCTGGTCCTGTGGCGCTTGCGATCCAGAGGTCTCCCCAGGCAACGTGGTAAAGCTCAAGTCGTGCATGGAACCTACATTACCTGCGCTGTCCACCGACCTGGTCCGGAAATGGTAGGTGTTACCCGGCTGCAGATGGGTCAGGTTGACAGTGTGCGACAGGACCATAGTTTTATCGAGGTCCGAATTCTGCCCATAGGCGGTGGTCTTTCCGTATATGAGCTGTGTGGTGGCCGGCTTGTAGGTGTTCCAAAAGATGGTCGCGGTGGTGCTCCCGATGGTTCCCGGCTTGCAGCCTGGATAATAGTTGCGGTCGCAATTTACCTTCTCGCTGATGGGAGGGTCAGTGTCGGCATAGGGCCCGGAGAATGGATTATTCTCGGGAGCCACGGTCGAAGTAGCCAATCCTTGGCGGTAGCGCACGAAGTCGAAGCTGAACTCATACTCCTGGGAGAATTGTTTGCCACTCGAACCATAGCCGCCTGGCGAGTCGAACGCATGTGCGAATAGCAGGTCGCCGCGAGCCAGCGCGTCTGGATCGCCCGTCTGCTGCCAATACCACGCATAATTGACTGACACCAGGTTATTCAGCGTAGTCATCACGGGATCGCGTCTAGGCGGCAGCGCGAGGCGGTTGTAATCCAGCATCTTTTGCCCCGGAAGCCAGTTGTCGCGCCACAACCGGTCCAAGGCTCCTTTGATCACCGGGAGAACCCGATAATCGGGATGCCCCTCGGCCAGATTGAGTTCGTACCAGTGGATAAGCGTCTCCATTGCCAAACCAATCATGAAGGGATGCACCGAAGCAAACTGTCCATTCGCGAAAATGTTCAGATTGCCCATGAGCTTGTCGATATTGCGCTGGAGCAGGGGTGAGCGGGGAGCGCCAAGCATCTCGTTCGACATCCACACGTTACTTCGGTACGCGTTCTCGCGAATTCCCCAAATGTCCACGCTGCCACAGGAAACATGCGTCGGGCTGACCGTCGCCAGGATATTGATCGCCTGCCGCATGACCTGCGAATGGGTTCGCAGGTAATTCATCGCCATCCCATAGGTAAACATTGAATAGACTGCGATGGCACCGTTATTGGCGGTCTGGTAGTTCGCGTAGGGGGCGAGAATGGTCAGGGCACAATGCTGCCAATGAGCGTGATTTGGATGTCCCGCGGCGGCGGTATAGGAATCGATGCTCTCGAACACCCGGCCTCCATCGTAGAACCAGGCGTCGCCACTCCATCCCCAGTTGTCCACGAAGTTGCCGGCAGCGTTCTGTTGATCGCGATAGGCACACCACTTGTCGCCCATCTCGACCAGCTGCTTCTCCCACGTCGATAGACCGGGAATCTTCGTGATCGTAAGCTGCGGACGCAGAGGGGCCGTGGGCGGCGGCAGGACAATAAATTCGTAGGTTGCCGTCTGCTGCTGGCCGTTGGTTTCGAGGGTGAAGGTTACGGAGTACTTTCCAGGAATCGTGTTGGGCTGCGTCCGGAGACGAAATGTCAGATCGCGACTATTGTTGTTTCCATTGTTACAGAAGCCGAGATTCCGCAGCCGGTCAAGAGATTGCTCGTTGCGGTCGAGCGCGGTGGGATTGCTCCAGGCGCAGGAGAAGTGCACGCTGATGGTGTCAGTGGTGCCCTTCTTACCGGTTGCTCCCTCATGCTTCACCACACCGTCACTTCCGTTGTTGTACCCGTCTTGGTTATAGATGTAGAGCTTGCCTACAGGCCCAGAAATCAGTACGGACTGCACCATAAAGTACATGTCGCTGCCGGCGAAGACCTCATTCGGCCCGAGAGTATAAAGCTTGAAACTCGGGGCAGCGGACGCGTCGGTGGGTAGGGTCCGCATGGAGAGCAAGGGATTCTTCCCGTCGCCCGTCTGCGGACCAGGCGCAGTGGACATCTCTCCATGAGAGTCGACGGACGTAACATAGATGTAATACTGGCCGTCGCCGACCGGCTGATTGTAGGGAAGCAGATGGTCCACTGTAACGTGATGAGTCGTGACCAACGCCCCGTCGGCAGTTACTGGGGTCCAGCGCTCCGGTTCGTAGTTGGTATCACGGGCAATCAGCACCTGAGATGTGCTGGGGTGCACCGTGTTCCACACAACATCAACCGTGGTCTGAGTAACATTCTCAAAATGAATGTTGGTGATCTCGCGTGAACGTCCAGTGCTCGCCGAAACCCGACAGATGAACAGCAGGACCGGCAATGCACATACTGCAGCAACACGAAAGGCTCGAACAAAAACCATCACTTAAGAACCTCTCCCACACTTTAACAGCAAATCAGGATTTGGGGCGTTGTGCATTTGCAACCGGCTTTGCGACAGCATTTCAGGCAATTGGAAGCGCCAAAACCGAAATGTGGCGGTTCCCGGCCTCACCGCTGTATTTACTCTATAGGAAAAACAGGGATCCAGTCGAGCAAGAGAAGCGGGTAGACATCCTACCCATATTGCTCACTCACGTTGAGATCGCGGTTGAGTTGAAAGATGGAGCCAAGGTTCGCGGTGAAACTCCCGGGGAAGCCGCTCAAATTGCTTCCCCGGGTTGAAAACATTCCCGCGTGGTGGAATTCACCAAAGGCGACGATCTATAAAGACGCGTTGTAGAATTACGCTAGCGACCTCCTGGGGAGATGAGCAGGGAACTCAGCGACATACCGAAACCATTCAGATCGTACTGCCGAATTCTCCCGTTGAACTGCAGAATTCCGTTGGAGACCGTGGCGTAATACTGTGAAGTGTAACCCTTATACAAGCCTCCAGCTAACAGGAAGCCATCGTTATAGCTTGACACCACCGTCCCATTTATTTCAACGTCATAAACGTTGTGACCCGGGGCGGTTATGTTATACCCCGGCTCCCCGTAAAGAGTCAGATTGTATGAGCCATTGGGGACCACGATGGACAGGTTGGTATCGTTCTCCGCCGAAGTGCTTTGCGCATACAGTTGGGCGTCAATTGTCCCGCCCCAGAGAAGTGAATGTACTTGCCATGATCCGTTCAGGATGGCGAAGCCAACGCCATCGCCAATCTCGTAGCTGGAATTGAAGAGCCTGGTAACCACCTGGCCCCACCAAATCTTGCCGAGATGGTCTGTATAGCTAGTAGCGTGCTGACCAAAGTTCAGACGAATCGAACCATCTGGCGATACAGGAATGAAATAAACATCGACATATGCATTTGCGGTACTGTCCGCCACACTGGTGATCATAACTATAGTTTTGGTCACGGCCGACACGGAGGACGGTGCAGTGATTAGACCGCTCCCCGAAACCGAAGCTCCCGACACTGGCGGCGACATTGTGTAGGTGACGGTGTTGTCGTCATTTCCGGTCACCCAAGAATTTATCTGGTAAGTGGTACCGGTCACCATGCTGATACGCTCTCGATCCGTTCCCACCGCGGTTCCCTGCAGCTGCACATCAATTGAACCCGGGGAAAATCCAGAGCTGCTCACGCTCACGGTCACCCGGTTGTTTGCCGTCAGCCCGAGCTGGTTGTTGGTTTGCGTGTACGGGGTGAAGTTGATTTGCTGGCCGTGCGCGTCGGCCACTTCCAGATACTGCTCGATGTACTGGAAGGCGGAATTATGGCGCAAGTCAACCGCCGCGTCGGTTAGTTGGTCGGGGTCGAAATCGCTGCTTTCGATACCGGAGTCCCAATTGTCGCCCGGTGTCGTGCCATCCAGCAGCACCAAGCCATAGACCTGAAGCGTGTTGAGAATGGCCTTTTCATAGGGACATTTATCGGTCAGTGAATTGTTACTGCAAAATTCATTCACATTAAACGACGACTTCAGGCGGATATGTGCGCCATACGGCAGCCAGTCGAAGATGAACGTGCCGTTGGCGGGAAGCGCCGGAAATCCAGTGGAGTTAAGGGAAATCGAAAAAGAGGTGTTACTTACGGCAGTCGCCAGCCAGTTCCCATTTGCTGCGAACCAGGCTCCGGTATAGGGGTTGTAATTGCCGATTACAATGTGAAACGTGCAGCCAACCGTATAGGTGAAGCCAGAGCACGGCAACTGGTATGTGAGGCAGGACTGCCCAGCGCAGCCTATGCTGGAGACCGTAAAGGTCGTCGTCGCGCCCGTAGTGGCGCTGACTAGAAGCATGTTAGCGTGTCCAAACGTAACTTGATTCCCGAGAATGGCCGGCCACAAGTTGCGGGGTGATATGTAGGCGTTGCTCAGGTCTGTGCGCATGGCGTGGCCCAGGGTTACGCAGTTACAGGCCGGGTCGAGAATGTTCTGCTGGACGACGTTCCACCATTCCTCGGTGTGAACCGAAGTCGCACTGATCGGGGAGCCGCCGGCGTCTGTCCCTCCGGTGATGCCGTTTGAGTATGGGAACCAGTGCTGCCCGCCTTGCGAGTTGCAGGTCGGGCAATATTCTACGTTGCCCCCCATCTTGGGAGCGCCGCTGGAACAATTCAACCCGGTGGTATTGACCGGGACAGTCAGCGTTCCTCCAGTACCCGGAGTCTGCGAAACGACGGTCGCCAGATAGTTGCCATTCAGAATCGAGCAGCCACCCGTAATGCCGCTTATGTAGACCCGGAGCGGATTCTGCAGCGTCCGAATTGAATGAGTCGTGTAGGCGATGGAGGTTGGATTTCTAGCCGTAATTGCGATGGTCGGAAAATCCGGGTAAAAAGCATACATCTCGGCATCGTCCCCGGTCTGGCTATTGATGGAGAAGAGGTGCATATCAAGGCCAACGGCCACGTCTTGTGACCAGCCAGCTTGCATATTTACGTTGGGCGGCAGGGGTACAGGCCAGAGCGTGTCCTGCCACGGATTCGAATCGCCTGCATAATAGAAGTGCATCCGTTGGGTGGGTGTCGAGTTATTGACCACGTTGTCATAGAATCCCATCAGCCCAGGCTGATTCAGTTTGAAGGTGTGGTAAGAAGGTAAGGCTGGCCCGTTATCGGCTACCCGTTGCATCCAGTAGGAAGAACGGCTATCAACTGGCAATCTGTTGATTGGCAGCTTGTATACATTGTCAAGTGGAAGCAATTGCCAGCCACGAGACACGTCCTGTGCCCATACCGTTGCCGGAGCGGTATATACGCCAGTCGAAGGATTGATAGACCCAGGCCCGCTGACACTCCACACTGGATTTGGGCAACTGGCGGTGAACGCGTGCGTGCTTCCGGCATCAACAGCCGGAGGGGCCGTATCCGACGTAATTCTACAGTATTGCAGCTTTTGGGCCCACGAAGAGCCTGTGAACATGAAAATTATGAAAAGGCCCAGCGCGAGGTACTTATGTCTCATCCGGAAATCTCCTTTTAGCTTCCAATAAGCCCAGACTCGATACCCCGCGAGGACAAATCCATTGACGATGCACGGCAATGTAAGCGTCTGCTTCCGCCGACCGGAAAATAGCGTTGCACGGTTGGGCGCAAGACGCTGTTTCCAAATCTTGTGAGAACCTCTTGGCAAAAAGGCAGTACAGCCATCTCTCGGGGGTTCATCGAGCAAGTATCGCGTCTCAGGGCTTGTTGCGGCCAGCCAGAAGTACCCGATGGGGGCACGAAAGTAACCAGTTAGAACGATGACTTTGGTTACCGCATTATGTAAGAGGCTTAGCCGATATAGGCCATAGCGTTTCGATGCTGCAAGAACTGAACTGGCTGAGACTGCGACTCCGCCTGAGCGGTGGGGCTTTCAGTCCTCGGAGGAGCGGTCCGGTCGCCAGTTTGCGATCTACCACGACTTCCAAAATATCGTCTGGAGTCTGACCCGCGGTCCGAGAAGTGAGGTTTGGTTTTGCGGCGCGAAATCCGCTCACCGCCGGAAATATGGCGGACTTAAAGCTTTGCATGGAAGCGCGGAAGCCGCCGGGAATCAACTTGGGAAGATCTGGACCGTCTGTCGGGTTGGCATGGGTCCATCAGCTGTACGGTTGCAGATGATGAGCCCACGCCAACGCGTTTGGTGGCCGGTTAGTGTGCGCCGGTGGTGAACGTCTGGTCGTGATACGCCGCCATGTTGCCGGAGGCGTCTGTTGTCAGCGGCCTCCAGTGATACGTGGTGTTCGGTCTCAGTCCAGTTACGGTCACGGTCGCATCGTAAACGTTCAGCACTCCCTGAGATACTGCTGTCTGGTCCTGCACCACCCCTGTGGTCGTGGACCTGTAGGGATAGTTTGCCGAGAGCATGGCCTGGAAGCCAAAGTTTGGGAACGGTTGCATGCAGTTTGGCGGCTGTGGGTTATTTAGATTGCACGCCGTAGGAGCCGCTGTCCCGTAGTACACGGTCAGAGTGACGTTTGGTTTGAAGGTATTAAGCCTGAACGTGGCCGTGGTGGCCGTGACGCTCGCATTGGAGAGCACCGGGTTCATAGTCGGTGGAGTGGTGCCAACGCCGGGCCCCCACAAAAACTGAACCGGGGTTGTGTGGTCGGCCCCGGGCGCAACGCAAGGATGCGACCCGTTGTCACAAGGGTTGGCGGCCGCCTGGACCGTTCCCACCGCGGGGAACGAGCCATCCGGGTTCTGACCGGTCCTCCATCTCACGTAGTCGAAACTCCATTTGTAGATCTGATTGAACTCCTTAACGGACCAGGTCCATCCCCCGTCCAATAATCCAGTGGGATTGTAAAACATGGCATCATCAAAGACATGATTGAAGAGGTCATCGCCTTCAGCCAGATATCTATTGTCCCCGGTTTTGCTCCAGTACCAGGCGTAAGCTGGGGAGACCAAGTCGTTCAGTGAGGTTGCACCATAGAGATTTCCTCCCACCAGGGTAAAGTCAACTGGAACGTTATACGGCTGGTAGGCGAGAGTGTGCGTCGAGGCAATGTATTGCGTGGAATGCCACCAGTCAAGCACTTTCTTGATCTCCAGCGGGATCCTCGCATCCGGCGTGTTCCCTTCGACCTCATCAAGCTCATAATAATTGATGAGGGCTTCCATGCCGAGGCCGATGGAGAACGGGAGGGTGCGGTACTGCTGCTGGTTTGGGTTATTCACGCTGAAGTTATAGCTCTGGTCCAGGTAGCCCAGCAGCACGTCAACCTCTCGCGGCACCAACGGGTTTCGAGATGCGCCTGCGATCTCGGCGGCAAGACGATTGTCAAGCACATATGCCCCAATTCGTGCGAACGAAACATAAGCACTACCGCCGACGCTGAGATTGTATTGGAGCTGCGGCCAGAACATTGACAGCTTGCTGCATGGTCGGGTCGCCAGTTCGCAGATAATTCATCGCCAGGCCATAAGGAAACTGGTTGGCCTCCCAGATGAATCCGCCTTTGGTCGCGAGGGCCGTGTCTTTGTAGGGCTCTAGCGCCAGTTCGGCGCAGCGCTTCCAGTGATCGCGATGCGCTGGGTTCTGATATCCCGGCATTCCCAGAATGTTGTAATCATAGTCTGCGATCTGCTGATAGACACGTCCGCCATCATAGTTCCACGCCTCGAAAAAAATGCTCGAAGGCAAGTCGAAGTAGCCCGCGAAGTTTCCGTTGTCCAGGCTCCACCACGGATTGATTTTCTTGTTGTCAGTACACCAAGACTCCCCCGATCGATATGGCGTTCCTCCGTGTCCCGGGTAAGGGGTGGGGTTAACCATATTGCTCTGCCAGGTCGCGAGTCCCGCAATCTCGGGGAACGAACCCGGCGGGGTGGGCGTGAAGGAAGCCTTCGGCAGAACCATGAAGTTGTAGGTCACCGCAACCGGATTACCGTAGTTGACTCCCCCGTACTGCGCCTGAAACCGTGCCGTGACCTGATAATGACCAGGAACAGCCCGGGAATTCGCTCGCAATCGCAACGTCGTATTTGTACTGTAGAGAGTTGCGTTATAACAGGAGTTGTTGGTCAGGTTATAGGCTCCATCCCAGCCCGGGGGAGGAGGATTGGAGGGGGCACCAAGGTTGCAGAGATATTGTGCCGTGACGCTGTTGTCCGTGACTCGTCGCCCCGTGTCCGTATTGCTGATTACCACATTCTGCATCTGCACCATACGGTCGGCCGGTCCGCTCATCAGATTGGCTTGCAGGGCTATGTACAGGTCATTGCATTCCCGCGAGTTTTTCTCGGTGGGGGTGCACGCTGGCGACTCCGCAGGATCGCCTTGATAGACATTCTGGCCCCCGATAGGCCACAGGGTAAATACCAGAGTGCCATTCGGGTTGGTGGGGGCAGTGGGCAGGTTGAATGTAAGATACGAGCCGCCACATCCGGGAACATGTGCGGAGTTGCAGGCAGGCGTAGCCGGCCCCGGATATGTCGCCCAAGTCCCGGCCGTGTAAGGAGTTGCAGGCGGTCCGCCGGGCTGCCGCCAAATAGCTCCGCCCGGCTGCCGCCAAATGACTCCACCCAACTGCCGCGAAGCAACATAATAGCCCCAGGTACCGGAGTAGCTGTACGCCGGGAAGTGATCGACTACCACCGTGTGGTTGGTTACGTAGTCGTTCTGCACAATTTGGCGGCTGGAATAATTAGTACTTCCCCGGTAGTCATCAGAGTTTTCGATCAGAACAATCGAGTTGCTCCGATGGACAGTCGTCCATCGGAAGGTAACCGAGTAGCCATTGATGGGATCGAAAGTACTGCTACGAGTCGCGGAGACGCTACTCGGAATGATCTCACCGGAATTAACTGTCGCAAACAGCGGCGCGGAGAACACGCCTGCAATGATGATGTACAGCAATGTAGGCATCAGCACCTGCTGACGGATAGCAAAAGTGCATAACCAGCGTATGACGGTTCTCATGAAAATCTCCTCCCACGAACAGGCAAATTTGCTAGGCAGCCCACTTTTGGGCCTTTAGAAGTAGCTATCGGCGTATTGGGGCTTTGCGATAAGTCCGAGGTCCGCACGAAAGTAACCGGCAAAGATTTACTGGCTCTGTGCAGGAATCTGGAGAAGTGGCCAATTGGCGTGGGTTTGGAACGTTTTGGGCCCAAGAGGTTGTTGTTGAGGTTGGCCGCCCTGGTCCCCCAAGCCACGAATCTTCTGGAGCCGAGCGAAGAGAAATGGTGGTGGAAGTGAGGGAGAGCGTGGGATGGGCACGCGAGGAGCGGGTGAGCACGCACGGCGACGGTGTTAACCGCCGATGATTCAAGGGCTTGTGCGAGATGGCGGGGTTGAAAGCCAGTGCAGTTGGCGAGAGGATCGTGCAGCCTAACCCTAATCGGCGCTTTCAGGGCGTGGGTGCGGCGGGCTCGAAGCTTTTCCTCGAGGGGGTATCAAGTTAAGAGCGTTCGCTTGGGGATCGGTAAGAGGAAGGGCAGGCGCATCTCGTCGGAACTCACTTACCTCCCAATCCCTTCGAAGGGCTGCAAACATTGGCGATATGGCACTTCAGCGATCTCTCAGGGTCGGCGGAGAGCTAATACTCTTACTGAAGGAACCCCAATGAATACGCGGGGCCTGTCAGATTCTTGTGCAGAACCGATTTACTTTGGTTACCGCGTCATGTGGGTATTTTGCTGCGGTTCTTCGGAGGGGTGCCGTGACTTCTAAGTTATAGGGAAACTAACAGAGAGTTACCGGCCGAGTTACTTGGCGATTAAGGAAAGCTCTTTTGCCGGTGCGCGATGGACGTCGCTCGGCCGGGATGGGAACAGTCGGCAAGCCGCCAGCGGCTCCGAGTTGATCACCGGTTCCCGGCCTTGGAAAACACGACATGTATCCAGTTCCCATGTGCCGGAGTAACCAATGATTGTGCCACATTCATTCGGATAGCCAGCCCGGAACAGATTCTCGCAAGGATGGATCGCCGGTGGACCGGTGCAACCAACTTCGCTCCGCAGTGAATACATGGTTCTTCCTGTTCATACGTTCCCCAAGGATTCCCGGCCAGGTCCATCAGTAGTGTTGAAACTGGATTCGTCGCTGATTTCACAGATCCAACGAACGATTTTGCCTTCAGCTCAAGTTGCGGGAAGAGCTCAATGAGCCGGGGTTCGTCGAAAGTGTTCACATGTGCCCACGGTGGATTCCGTCTCCCACATTCTTGGCAAGTGGTACGCCCGACCCTGGTATCCTGCCGGTACGGAACGCCGATAACGATTTCATGTCGAGCCACGCGGGCAATTTCGCGGCAAGCTCGTTCAACATCCGGAATGTGTTCCAGGACCTCCGCACAGAACACGCAGTCAAAGGATGAATCCGGGAACTGCAGCTTGGTGACGTCGCCCGCAACCGTGGTCACCTGCGGGTACTCGAACCGAGGCTTCTCCAAGTCGAGTCCCGTGACCAACTCGAAGTATTCCGTCAACAATCTTGAAAAATGGCCATCGCGGGCGCCAATGTCGAGAACAGAAGACCTGCCGCTGGGCAGTAGTCGCAAGAGGTCGGCTGTGCGGGCCTTTTCTGGTTCGCTTTCTCGGTATTTCTGGATATCCGTCAATCGGAATCATGCCCTCCATTTCGGCGGATGCTGAGAATCACCCAAACCCGAACACGGCGACTCGGCAAATCGCGAGACTGGTTGGGAAGCAGACCTTCGCGGCACACTTGAGACTCAGGAAGATGTCGTTGCGAAAGGGGTCTCCGTTCTTTCGCTGATAATGCGTTTTAAGTATAACCGGCGAAGGACCTCACAGCAGCGAGGCCCCGCTTGCCCATCCCACAGTGGAGGAATCTGGTTTACCCGCGAGGACCTTTGGACTTCCTCCCAAGCGCTCAAAATAGAAGCTTTGCGTGTGCCGGCCAAGCGGTTGGTGCCAAACTGGATCGTCGCTGGACGCTCCGTGTTGTCGCGTAGGGTAAGACAGTTCACTCCCAGGGCGGTCGTTTCCTCCTGGATCCCGCCCGAATCGGTAAGTACGATCGAGCTATCTGCTTCGAGGGACAAGAAATCCAGGTAGCCTAGCGGTTCTAAGACCCGAATGCCGGAGGAAAGCTCGATTCCGCTGCTGTGCAGCCGCGATCTCGTACGAGGATGCATCGGCCAGAGCAGGGGCAGGGACTCCGCGATCACGTGCAACGCCCCCAGGATCTCGCTCAGGCTATCGACATCGTCAACATTTCCCGGCCGGTGAAGCGTAACCAATCCGTAGGGCTTACCTCGGACACCGAGTCTATCGGCGATATCGGAGGCGCGGGCGCGCTCCAGATGCTGGCGCAGTGAGTCGATCATCAGATTGCCGACCAGGTGAATCCGCTCGGGAGCAATCCCTTCCCGCAAAAGGTTGCTGCGTCCGCTCTCCTCGGTAACCAGGAAAACGTCAGCAATGGAATCGGTAACAATGCGATTGATCTCCTCCGGCATGGAGCGATCGAAGCTCCGTAATCCGGCCTCTACGTGAACCACGTCGATCCCCAGTTTCTTCGCCACCAGGGCTGCTGCAGCGGTCGAGTTCACGTCCCCCACCACAATCACCGCCGTAGGGTGGAGCTGCTCGAACACGGGCTCAATCCGCTTCATGATCTCCGCCGTCTGCTGGGCATGGCTGCCGGAGCCGACATCCAGCCAGTACTGGGGGTCGGCAATCCCAAGCTCACGGAAAAACTGGCCCGACATATTGTCGTCATAGTGCTGGCCGGTGTGGATCAGCGACAGTTGGAACTCGGCATGGTGCGAAAGCGCCTTCATCAAGGGCGCGATCTTCATAAAATTGGGACGGGCGCCGGCAACAATTGCCAGCCGAATTGGTATTGGTGGAGTTGTCACAAACGGATGCACTGAAGGACCTGTGTTGGCTTCCTGCGTCATTGTACCCGACCCTGCGGCTGACTAATTACATAAGGCATTCAATGTTCTGCCATTTATGACGCTCCGAAGGATCATAGGCAACCCAGATGCGGTTCCAAGAAATGGGCCCTTCGGTACAGCTCGGCGTGGCCGGAGCGGCGTTATCGCCGTCTTGGCATGACCGTCGGTTCGCGATGAGTTTACAATGTGCGCCAGCTTGAATAAAAGCAGTATGGGAGACTCCCAAATGTGGTATCGGCAGATTTCTCGTCAGCTCTTTCATGGTTGCGGCGGGATACAGGCGGTTCGGTGGCTGCGCCGAAAGGGCGTGACGATTCTGATGTACCACAAGTTCCCGGCAGACCTGGCAATGCTGGAAAGCCAGTGCAGGTATCTTCGGAAATATTACCAGGTGATTTCCTTAGGGCGTTTGTCTCAACTCCTGCGCAATGGCGATCCTTTGCCGGATTGGTCTGTAGTGATTACGGTAGACGACGGACACGGTAGTTTTTATCATTACGCCTATCCGGTCTTTGCCAAGTTCGATTTCCCAGTAACTGTATATCTTACGACACGCCCGTTGGACACTCGCGGGTGGCTCTGGTTTGATCGTGTGGCGTACGCGTTCCTCACGTCCCGACGGCAAGAAGTAGATCTTCCGAATCCACCTTCTGCAGAAGGCATGGCGTCAGGACCCCGACAGACGGCTCATAATCCAATGGCGCTCGGCAGCAGGGATCGGCGACTAGGGTTGGCGGAGCAATACATGGAGCTGATGAAAGTTGTTCCGGACAAGTACTTTTCCCTCTGCTTGAAGAATCTGGAGTTGTCTCTGGGAGTTCAGGTGCCAGACGAAGCCCCACAGGAATGGGTAGCTTTGAGCTGGGACGAGGTCAGACTCATGGCCCGCGACAAAGTCGAATTTGGAGCTCACTCCGTAACTCACCCGATCCTTACTCAAGTGGAGGAGCAGGCACAGTTATACGAAGAAATTGTCGGATCAAAAAACAAAATCGAGGCCGAACTGGACAAGCCGGTGCTGCATTTTGCGTATCCCAACGGGCAACCCCAAGATTTCTCGCCATCCATCGTCAAAATCGTGCGGGACGCCGGGTATGAAACCTCAGTAACCACTATCCGGGGGCAGGTGTTTAAGGGCGACGATCCGTTCCTGTTGAGACGAATTTCCTGCGGCGCCGAATTGCCCTTTCATCAATTCCAGAACCATGTGGCAGCGTTTCGCACATAGCTGGCTGTAGAATCTGGTAGGGATGTGCTTGAGGCGGTGCCGTTGCCAGAGGCGGCGAAAGACGTTGGACTTGTAGCAGGGCGATTGTCGGTGAGCAAGGGGTGCCGTGGACCGCTCTGCGCGCTAATCGAGCGCTATTGCCAGCGGGCAGGCAACGGGCGCCACCCACTCCATCCGTTATTTGGATGGGAAAGCGGTATCGCCTGCGGCCTTGGAATTTCAATGGAACAAGCCTAGGCTTGTGCTAAAAAAAAAGGGGTTGATGGCTATCGACACAAGCGTGGAAATGCGGCTAGCGCGTCCCGAAGACTTAGAGGAGATCGGGCGTCTGCTACCGCACGTTGCCGGACCTTTTTTCCCGGAACGCTTTCCAGGGAAAACTGCGGCTGATTTCTGCCGCTGGAAATACTTTTCCAATCCAGTCGGTGACGCCGCAGTTGGCGTGGCTGTAAAGGGAGACCGGATCATAAGTGTAGTGGCTGGCACCCCGAAACGGATTGAGGTGAACTGTCAGAGTGTCTTGGCGTTCGAGTTGGGAGATTTCATAACCGACAGCCAGTACCGCAAGCAAGGGCTTTTCTCGAGCCTGATTCAGTTGGTGTGCAGCGAGGCGGCGAAACGCGGGGCCGGATTCGTATATGTGCGCCCAAACGAGATCTCTTTCCCAGTCCTAACGAAGGCCCTATCGTTCGTTGAAGCACAAAAGGTCGATGCACGACGCTACGTCGCTCCAAGCGGCCTGATTTACCGCAAGCTTGGTCTATCGCCCACAGTGTGCCGTATTCTCGGGGTGGATTGGATTGCCCGTCGGTTAGTTCTGCCTTCCGCTGACGGTTCGGTAAGCGTTCAACCGCTGGTCGGGTTTGCGGCTGAGATGGACGAGTTCTGGGAACGTGTCCGACGAGGATACTCGTTCGCTTTAGTGAGAGATAACAAGTACTTGAACTGGCGTTACGTGAATTGTCCGACCCGGTACCAATTGTGGATCGCGCACCGAGGAGACTGCACTGCCGGATACCTCGTAAGCTTTGTCAGCCCCGCCGAACGCATTGGTCACATCGTAGACTTGTTTACCGAACCGGGGGATATGCAAGCGGCGGCTGCGTTGCTGAGGACTGCTATGGACGCGATGCTTGCCGATGGCGTGCACTCGGTGCACACCTGGACGCTCCAAACTGGTGCAATGTGTGCGGGCGCGCGGCTTTTACGGCGCGCTTGCCCTTTGACCTACAAGCCCCACCTACACGTGGCCATGCGCTTCTTGGATAAGGGCCTCACTATGGACCATGTGCCATCGAGTGGATGGCAACTCATGGTTGGAGACTTTGACGGTATCTAGATGCAGCAACCAGCGCAAATAACGGACGGGAAGCGTCAAGTGTGCGAGATATTCGAGCAATGGGCCGACCACTATGCCACTGAGCGCGAACGCACCCCTTACTTTCGGGCGCAGCTGGCGATCGTAATTTCGATGCTCGCTGGGGAGAGTGGGCGGATACTGGACATCGGTTGTGCGGCAGGTGGGGAGATTCCTGAATTGCGAGCCCGCGGTTTCTCGGTTGTTGGTATTGATATTTCGCCACGTATGCTGGAGTTTGCACGCCACCGCTTCGCCAGCGACCCCCAGGTGACCTTCTGCCTAGCAGACACAGACCGGCTTCCCTTCCTGACCCAGTCCATGGACCATGTCATCTGTCTTGGTGTGTTTGAGTTCCTGCCAAATTACCACGCAGCAGTGCAGGAGATTCATCGTGTACTGCGACCGGGTGGTTTAGCAATATTTGCCATTCCGAGCCGGATCAGTCAGTGTGAACTTGGCGAGCGCTTGGCAAGCGTTTCAATTGCACCGCTGTGGCGGACCGCCAAGCGGTTGACGCGCCGGGGTTCTACGCCTGCACCGATCAAGTCTGCTTTTCAGCGAAACCTATGCGTGCCGTGGAGCTTTCGGGCGCTCCTACGACATCACGCACTTGAGCCGGGGCAGGATCATTATTCAAACTTTTTCATTTTTCCTCTAAATCGTATTCCAACCCTCAATGTCCGCGTGGCGGCGGCATTGGAGCCTTTGTGCTCAATCCCGCTGCTGCGTTGCCTAGCGTCGGTATATCTGGTTTCTGCGCGTAAGCTGTAGCTAGCTGTGTTGGTACTGAGGCATTCGGGCGCGATTAGTCAGCAACATTCGGATGTTTTTCGCCGGTAGTTCGCCAGAACTGAAGACGGCCATGTTTCGTTCTGAGCCGCTCGTTCTGATTTCGGGAAATCCGCTTACATGACAGTTGGCTCGAATATGCAAAAGGCAAAGCCCCATGTCATTCTGATCGCCTATCATTTTCCTCCCGCGCAGGAGATCGGCGGATTTCGGCCATTTCGCTTTTATAAGTACCTCAAGCAAATGGGGTATGTGTGCCATGTCATCACCGCGACTGAACCGGAAGAGGAATGTCCTGCCGATGTTGTGTATGTACCTGATCACTTGCGTCCCATCTGGGAGGGATGGACCAAGCAGCGGCTTTCCTTTAAGGCATGGGTAGAATTGCTGATTCGGAAACTCATGTTCCCTGGTCATATTGGCATCATGTGGTCGGTTGAAGTTGCTGCGCACTGCCGCGCGCTCGTGCACGACCACCCTCAGCATAGATTCGTCCTATTCTCCACATACCCGCCTCTTGGCGTTCTTTTCGGCGGCCTCATCGTACGGTTGCGAGAGAGGATTCCCTGGATAGCCGATTTTCGGGATCCCATTGGCGTCGGTGTGGGGGTGGGCCCTCTGCCGCGGCATGCGCGTTTCTGGAATCACTGTCTGGAGTCGTTCGTATTCCGTACGGCCAGGGCAGTGGTGGCAAATGCGGAAGGTGCAGCCATGGTATGGCGTAATCGTTATCCGGATGCTCAGGGGAAATTGCATGTGATCTGCAATGGTTTCGATCCCGATGACGCGCCTACCGCACGGGAGTTGCCGCCGCGCAAGCAGAAAGTGATCGTTCACGCCGGAGCGCTTTATCATGGAAGGAATCCGGACCTTTTCATTGAATCGCTTTCACGACTGCGCAAGAGAGGGGTGACGGAGGCTTCTTCTGTCCGCATTCTCCTGCTGGGGGCGGTGGATGCAAAAGCGGGATTGGATGCAGCGCTCTACGACGAAGCCGAGCGGGATGGATGGTTGGAGTTGCGGCCGGCGGTGCCAAAAAGAGAATCGCAGCGGCTGATGGAGGAAGCTGACGGGTTGTTGCTGGTCCAGCCGCAGAGCAATATTCAGATACCCGGCAAGCTCTTCGAATACATTTGCATCGGTCGGCCTATTCTGGCACTGGTGCCGCAACGGTCCGCGGTGGAGCAGATACTCGAAAAGGCCGGAGTGCCCTACATGTGCATCTACGCCGATGACGAGATGGAGGCTGTCGATCGCAAACTCTTGGCCTTCCTGCGGCTACCCACTGCGCCCACACCCTGCAGCCTTTGGTTCCGGAACAACTTCAACGCTGAATACCAGGCGGAACAACTGGCTACCATAATCAGGGCCATCCAGTGATCCGTCCGTGCGATTGCAACCAGGCCACGGTTACAAATGCCGTGACAGATGGACCGCACAGATTGATTTGAGATAAGACGCTATCAACCACCTGCGCTCCTTGCATGCGCCGTAGTCGATTGCATATAGTCATCTAAACGTCAATTTTTGATTGGGATACTCGGCCGTGACATAGTTCGGAGCAAGCTTGGATTCGATTAGCAGACTTATTCTTCATGTCAAACGCGGTAAGACGCCTCTTCACCGTTTTATGCGTAATGCGTTGAAGAGTTTTTACCGTCCCCAGATACCGCCTCTGCCACGCCTTCTGCGCCCTCCGCTGCGTTTTTTCTACGAACTTCACTACTTCGTAGTGGTTGCGTTCCGATCTTTAATCACGATTTTCTATCGTCTTCCGCTTTTTCAGGCCAGGTGCGAAAAGGTTGGCAGGAATCTGTCGATCGACGGATTGCCTTTCGTTAGCGGCCACGTGAAGATTGAGATCGGCGATAATGTTTACCTCGGCGGAAAAATCGTTGTCATCTCCGGGAAAATGCTCGATGAGCCCCGATTGGTTATTGGTGACAATGCAGGCCTAGGCTGGAATGTAATCATCGCTGTGAACCGCGAAGTGGTTATTGAGGAACACGCGCGCGTTTCCTACGACTGCCGTATTTCCGATTCAGATGGTCATCCCCGCGAATTTGATCTGCGAAACGCCGACGTACCTCCCGAACCCAAGGATATCAGGCCGGTTCGCATCTGCCGCGGCGCTTGGATTGGCAATGGCAGCCACATCATGAAGGGGGTGACAGTGGGAGAAGGCGCCGTTATCGGGGCCAACAGTGTTGTGATTTCCGACGTCCCGCCGTTTGCGCTCGCGATGGGGAACCCGGCGGAGGTATTCATCCGGGGTTTCGGGAAACCTTCGACCGCTAAACGCACCCAGAAAGTGACGAAAGTCAACGGCCAGCCCGAAACAACACGTGCCGAATCGATCTCTAACGATCAGGCGCTGTAGCCGCCATCGATCACTAGGGCTGTGCCAGTAATCCACTTAGCAGCCGGGGCTAGTAGAAATGCTGTGGCGTAGGCTACGTCCTCGGGTGTTCCGATCCCGAGCGGGTATTCGCTCAGCAATGCCTTGAGCTGTTCCTCCGGAATTATTTCATTTAGATCCGCCACCATATTCGTTTGCACCAAACCCGGGCAGACGCAGTTTACCCGGACTCTATCGGCGGCCAACTCGTGTGCCAGAGTTCGCGCCAGCGAAATCAAAGCTCCCTTGGAGGCGGCGTACGCAGCTAATGCCGGCTTGGGCTTGAACGCCGCAACCGACGACAGGTATACGATGGCGCTTCCGGATTCGTCGCGCACGCCCTTCTGACGGAATCCCTTCGACAGCATGACAGCAGCATCGAGATTGATGCGCAGAATCGCCGAGTAGTCGGAGTAAGTTAGCACCCTCAAGGGCCGATTCAACACCATGCCAGCGCTGTGAACCAGCCCATAGAGCGGTCCCACTTCGGCAGCAACCCGTTTCATCCACGCGGGTAGAGGCTCAACGTCTGACAGGTCAAGAGCATAGGAGCGGTGTCGAGTCCCCTCGAGGGCCGAGAGCGTTTCGTCAAGCCTCGCCTGGTTTCGACCTACCGCAAGAATTCTCGCGCCCATCCGGCTTAAATACACGGAGGTCGAACGGCCAATGCCATTGGAGGCTCCGGTTATCATGATGGTTTTGCCTGTGAGGTCGAGAGGATTCATGCTGGCACACCCGATGCTTTCTCTTCTCCCATCCGCATGAGTGAGGCGCGGAACCGAACGAGGCGGTAAGTCCACTCGCCCGTCCGCATGCCTTCATATACCAATGACCCGGGAGTCGCAAGGAAGTCTTCCATCACCTTTGGATCGTTATTCGGTTCGTAGGCCTTCATGTATCTGCGCGCGACCTGATCAAGAGACAGCAGAACATTCGCGGTGATGTTCCTATCGTGCTCCAGCATAAGTCCAGCCTCGCTCAAATAGTTGAGCCCTTCACGCCATTGATCGGTCGGCAATACGTCGGTGTAGAGGAAATAACCCCCGGGCACCAGCACGCGAGCGACCTCACTGTAAAACTTGTGAATTGAAGGATAACTATGCGACGACTCTACGTTGGTGACTACATCGAAAGAGCCGTCAGCAAATGGCAAATTTTCGGCATCTCCCTCGCGGAACGCGATGGTAGGCTTTTCCTGTGTTTTGCGACAAAAACTGACGGCGCTGGGTGACAGATCGACACCCTGAAGGCACTTTGGAGAGAAGAAATAGTCCAGTGCGAAGATCATGCCGCCTCGCCCGCACCCGACGTCGAGCACGCGACGGCCCGCGATCTCGCAGGTCCCAACCAACTCCAGCACCAATTTTACGGAGTTCGGGTTCAACAAGGATGCTGGCACTTCGAACTTCGCAAACTGTGGGTTCTCGTTTGCCACGTAACCGTAGTTGAGAAACAGGGAGAACTCCCCATATGGGGAAGAATTCAACTGGCGTGTGACTTGGTCATAGAAAGCACGGTAATGTGCCTTTGCTTCATCCGGAGACTTGTCCATGTCAACCGACCAATAAGGCTCGGTTAGTGGAGCTTCTATGGAAGGCTTCCCTAAGGGGACCCCTGGCACTTTCTTAGGTGACATGGAACACCTCTTCTGTTGCTCATCTTCGAGTATCCCTTTCCCGTCACGCCCCAAGCCCCTGTCTGGGCTGCGCCTACTCTGACAGCCGGGCGGTAGTAGCGACGCAGCGAATCTAACTCCAACGCAGCAGAGTAGCTCCCCACGAATAGCCAACTCCGAATCCCACCAGCATGACCAGAGAACCCGCCTTGAGTTTCCCGTCCACTGATGCGTGCTTCAGGGCAATCGGGATGGTTGACGACACCGTGTTTCCGCAGTGGCTCATGGCAAGCTGGAACTTTTCCTCAGGAATCTTCAACCGTTTTCGCAGATGGTCCAACATGTACTTGTTGGCCTGGTGAAACACGAAAAGATCGATATCCTCCAGCCTGAAGCCGGACTTGTCCAACAAGGCCTGAAGGCTCTCCGGAACCGCCGTGAGTGTGAAATTGAAAATCTCCGCTCCGTTCATGTAGAGATTGTCGGGGCTGCGAACATTTCCGCCCTCATCCACTGACGCAACGCCACTCTCCGCAGTGCGTGGCTTCCGCATGCCCCCGGTGGGCACGATCAGATTCGGCCCTCCCCTTCCGTCCGTGCCATAGACAAACGGCCCGATCAGCGGCCTCGGCGCATCGACAGATTTCACCAGCGTCGCAGCGGCGGCATCGCCGAATATGGTTCGGACACTTCGGTCTTGTGGATTTAGAAATTTGCTGTAAGTCTCCGCCGTCAGCAGTAAAACATTAGAAGTTTGGCCCGACGAAATCAGTCCCTCAGCCAGTCCCAGTCCATAAACGAAACCTGAACACCCAAGATTAAAGTCCAATGCGCCCGCGGAAGTGGAGATACCGAGGCGGTCTTGCAGAAGGCACGCCGTGGTCGGCAGGAAGTAATCGGGGCTTTGCGTGCACAACAGGATGAAATCGATCTGCTCCGGCCGGCAAGCCCCCGACTCGAAGAGTTTCTGTGCGGCCGCAAATGCCAAGTCCGAAGAACACTCCTCCGGGCCAACTATATGTCTGTCCCGTATGCCGGTTTTGGTGTCGATCTTTTCAACCGACCATTCCGGAAATTCGGCCGACAAATCCGCGGTTGAGACGGTTTTTTCCGGCAGAAAGTATTCGATCGCAGAAATTGACGCGTGCATAGGGCGACCTCAGAAGCCTATTCGGTGAAGCGGATCCGCGAAGCAATACCATCACCGTCCGCCAGCCGGACCGAATCGAGGATTTCGTCCGGTTGTCTTAAGAGGCGGGGTCGACTTTAGCCAGATTCAATAAGTCGTCGACGGTCGAGCACTTAGCAATCTGGGTGGGCCCCAACTTCGTACCGTTGTGGGTGTCGGCCAGAGCGATGAAGCCTACGATTGCCATTGACGTCCATTGATCTAGATCTTCCAGCCTTTCAGGCCCTTTCAGGGTACCTGGCAGCAGTTCGACTAGTTCATCCAGCTCGGATAGAAATTCCTCACGAGTCATCGCTATTCCCTTGGTGTTGAAAACGAATACAATTGTACACCTTAACAGCAACATTTCGGCGTACACCGTCCGGCCGAACGACCGGCTGATAATCGACGTCGGCGCAAACATCGGCGCTTTCACCTTGTACTGTCTGCTTCGAGCTCCGCAGGCGTTTGTGATTGCCATTGAGCCAGCTAACGACAGCTGCCAGCGGCTGCGCGATCTGATTCACCGGCATGGTTTCGCAAATCGTTGTGCCATTCACCAGGCCGCCCTCTGGGACGACGCGGGCACAACCACCATTGACATGAATGCCGGCAGCCAATTTCGCATGACCGGGCGGGGAGGGGTTGAGATTCCAGCCCTGACCCTTGATAGCATCGCCGCTCCTTACCAGACCGTGGACCTGCTCAAGATCGACATTGAAGGCGCCGAATACCAGGTACTGCCCGCGGCGAGCACGGACATTTTAAGCCGCATCCGCCGCATCGAAATGGAGTATCATCCTTCGGGCGACCCCCAGACTTTGTTTCGGCGCTTGTCCGATCGCGGTTTTTCCGTGGACGCCGTCCACGATCAGGGCGGCGGGTACGGCACGGCGCGGCTCTCTCTTGAGCGGGTTGTTCCAGCCGCAGTCGCAAATGCCTGAAACGACCGCGGAACCGGCGCCATGAGTTCTCCCTTAAACATGCCGCATCGAGTAGGCGCCCGTCCGATCTTTATGAAGGCTACCCCAATCCGAGCGTGCGACGTCCGCCCTTCGCAGGGCGATACGACCGGCGTCACAGAACCAGGCTACCTGCCCTATTTCATCATCGGAGATAACCTACATCGAAGCTTGGCGTGGTACCGAATAGAGCGGTCTCTGTTGCGCTCGTCTGGTGCCGTTCTGGAGCCACAGTGACCCAGCAAAGCATTCGAGTGCTCACCTTGATCGAAAGCTCGACCGTCACCGGCCCCTCACGCAATTTGATCGAATTCGGGAAACTGGCGGCCATCCCCGAGGCCGGCTTGCCGCCGGTTGAGGTCATCGTCGCAACTTATCAGCGAGGTTCGGCCGAGAGCGCATTGGCGTTGACGGCCAAAAACGCCGGACTTTCGGTATTTACTATGTTCGAGCGCCGACGCTGGGACACAAAGGTTTTTCCCCAGTTGCGGCGGTTGATTGCCCAATGTCAGCCCGACATTTTGGAATCGCGAAATGTGAAGTCGCATTTCCTGGTGCGCATGCTCGGTTTGCACAAAAAGTGCCGCTGGGTGGCCTGGAACCACGGATACACCGCAACCAACTGGCTTGACCGGAGCTACAGCCAACTGGACCGCTGGTCGCTGCGCGGGGCCTATCGCGTGGTTACGGTCTGTGGCACCTTTGCCGACAAGCTGGCAAGTCGCGGGATCGACCGCGACAGAATTACCGTCCTGCACAACTCCGTGAAGCCGTTCGTAGCTCCACCGTTGGAGCAGGTGCAGCGCGTTCGGCACAGCCTCGGCCTGCACGACGAAGCCGTGATACTCGCGGTCGGACGGCTTTCCTACGAGAAGGGTATGGCCGATCTGCTCAGGGCGGTGGCCGTGCTCAGCAATACCAAGGACGTCCCCGATTTTCGCCTCGTGCTGGTCGGCGATGGCCCAGAACGGGAGTCGCTGGCGCGTTTGGCATCACAGCTCGGCATCGAAGCAAAGCTGACGCTGGCGGGCTTCCAGCGGGATACGAAGCCGTATTACAGCATCGCCACAGTTTTGGCCGTGCCGTCCCATACAGAAGGCTCTCCCAACGTCGTTCTCGAGGGGATGGCAGCCGGTCTGCCGATCGCGGCAACCGCAGTGGGGGGTGTTCCAGAAATTCTTGAAGACGGCGTTACGGGTCTAATGGTTCCGCCGCGCAACCCGGATGCGATGGCGAGCGCGATCCTGCGAATCCTGACCGATGCGGGGATGCGTCTGCGGATGGGAGCGGCGGCACAGCTGCGGGCCCAATCCAATTTCACGCCCGACGCGTACAAACGATCGCTGGTGGAGTTTTACCAGAAAACTCTCGAGAGCCGCTGAGAGGCGCTTGGTTTAGACACTGCGAGATCACTTGCAGGAATAGGCGGGGATTCGTGTCGTTCCCTAACGGAGCGCAACGTCCGGCCTCCACCGGTCAACCAACTCCCACCAGGCAAGTTGTTGCCATTCGTCAAGAACCGTTTTTGCCCAGGCCCGGTGTTTCCACCACCGATCGGCATAGTGGTACGGGGCTGAGGCGGCGGCCACCGACCAGCGGTATTGCGGCAGGCGCTTCTGAAAGATCGACAGAGCCATGCGAGTATGAAAGTCTGAGGTGACAATTAATACCGAGGGAATGTTCAGCCGTGCCAGACAGCGTTTGACATCTGCGGCTTCACCGAAGGTGGAATCCTGAACGGTAGGACACACCTCAGCCAGCGGCGGGGAAGTTCGGTTCAGAAACTCAGTAGCCAAGTCGACTTCCGACCTTCCGAACACCATCCGAATTACACTTGCATCCAGCAAGATCCTGTCGGCATAGCCTTGTTTTTGCAATTTAACGGCGTGCCAGTACGAGCCCTCGGCTCCTCCCAGTACCACGATAGCGTCCGCGTGCTCGGGAGCGTTCAAAATCAGGAATGACCCGGCGTGCGACAGTAGCACGATGACGAGAGCCACGATAGCAAGGGCTACGATAAAGCGCTTGAACACGGAAAATCGTTTCCGTCGGAAGGTGGATGCTTGACCACGTTTCGTCTCTAGGCCGTGCCCAAGCATCTTGCTCCCACCTCGACCTGTTCCGCGTACAACCGTAACAGTACCTCCCCAATTACCGACCAGTCGTATTGCGTCTGAACCAGGGTACGCGCGTTCGTGATCAGGCTTTGCCAAGCGGGACTGTCGGCTTGCAGCGCCGCGACAGTATCCGCGATTGCCTCGGGAGAATCGGCGACCAGGATGTCTTTGCCGGCCATCACAGCCAGTCCTCCAGCGCCCAGAGTGGTTGAAATGACGGGAGTGCCGGCTGCCATCGCTTCCAGGACTCTTAACCGGGTCCCACCGCCGACGCGCAACGGCACCACGGTGGCAAGAGCGCTGTGATAGAACGGGCGGACATCATCGACGGTGCCCGTGACGGTCACGCCTGCCAGCGCAATGCCATATGGTGTTGCGCTCCGCGAAACTAGCGCGCGAGGCAAAGTCGCGGAGCTGCTCGGCCCATCCCAACGGGCTACAACCTTACCGCGAGAAATACAACACGCGCATGTTCAAGGACTTCTGCACTTTTTCCGATCAATATTGCATGGAACTTCTGGTGTCGAACAACTCGCCGGGAATGTTACACTGGTGGCCTGATTCAGCCAGCGGTCTGCATGCCTGGGAATGAAAAAAATTGCTAAGAATTGCTTGCACGTCGTTTTCCTGGCGCTTGCCTTGCCCCTGGCCGCGATTGCCGGGTTTGGCCGCTTTCCTCCGACGTTCTCGCTCGCGGCACATGCCTGCGCTCTGGTTCCCGGTGTTGTCGGCGACTATTTTCGAATTGCATTTTATAAGCTGACTCTGAAACAGTGCTCTTTATATAGCCGCGTGTCCTTCGGCTCGTTTTTCGCCCATCCAAACGTCGTGCTTGGACAGGGAGTTTACATTGGATCATACTGCATTTTGGGACGCTGCTCGATCGGGGAGCGGACACAAATCGCGTCGCAGGTCCAGATCTTAAGCGGGCGGCGGCAACACCGGAGGGAAGGGTCGGGCCAAATCGGCGGCGCCTCGGAAGCCGACTTTGAGGTGATCGAGATCGGGGCCGATTGCTGGATTGGGGCGTCTTCTATCATAATGGCTTCAGTTGGGTTCGGCACGACCATCGGCGCCGGCGCGGTTGTGGTCCGGCCAATCGCCAGTCAAGTTGTCGCCGTAGGCAATCCCGCACGAGCGATTAAAGAACTATGTCCAGATTCTAGGGAGTAACCACGTGAGTATGTTCATGTATCAGGGTCAGGGAATGACGCCTGCCGCGACCGGCGAATATCCGGCCTATCCAGATTCCAGCACAATAGATCTCGGCAGTACCTCGGCAGAGCAACGTCCCCAGGCGTTCCGGGCTCCCGCAAGTGCAAGGTTTTACAAGCCTTTTCACATGTTGTTGTTGATATACCTCTTTTTCTATTGCAGCCGAATTATGGAGCTCATCCCCAACGCCCGCATCGGCATGATTTTGCAGCCTGTTTTGCTGATTGGCATGATCATGACCCAGCGCACGACAGCGATCTTACGGATGCCGCTCGGCAAAGTCTTGATCGCAATCACTGCTTGGGTGGCGATCTGCGTACCTTTCAGCGTGTGGAGAGGTGGTAGCTTTACAGTATTTCTTGTAGCTCTTCAAGCTCTTGCACTGGTTGTTTTCATGGCGGCATTCATCCGAACCATCCCCGACTGCTTCCGAGTGATGTGGACGGTGGGGATCGCCATGGCTGCCGTGGGAGTATTGGCCCTGCTTGTCGGCGGAGGCAAAGTTTCAGGCCCAGGCAGAGTACAAGACTTTCGCCTGGGACTGGGTGGACAAACTAACACCTTGGCAGATGCCAACTTTCTCTGCCTCTACATAGTCATCGGCCTGCCTTTTCTCTGGTTCTCCGCTTCAACGAAGACTGGCTTCAAGAAGGTACTGTTGCTGTCGTTGATGCTGCCTATGTTCGCAGGAGCAGCTCGGACCGGATCCAGGATGGGGCTGCTCGCCCTGCTGGCAGGCTTGCTCCTGTATCTCATCTTTGCCTCAGTCAAGCAGAGGGTGGCTGTCATTGCCGCTGGTGTTGCTCTCTTGATACTGGCGCTATCCTTCTTGCCGCCAAGAATTCTTGAGCGATTTACGACCTATTTCGAGGCCCGCTCAGCCGCGTCGGCTGAAGCTGCTGGATCAGCGGAAGCCCGGAAACAGCTGCTGCTCCGTGCTCTGGTATTGACGGCGGAGCACCCGTTCTTTGGAGTTGGCCCCGGTGAGTTTATTGACGCCGAGGCCCAAGAGGCCGGGGAGGAAGGCCACAGGGGGATGTGGCACTACACTCATAACACCTACGCGGAACTTTCAAGTGAGACCGGAATTACGGGCCTTGTGCTGTTCGTCATCGCACTTTTTGGCGCTTATCGAGGCTTGTCCCCCATCAGGAACAAGTATCCGGATGTGCGGGTGCGGCGTGCTGCCCTATTCACACAGATGGCGGTGGTTATTACTGCGGTGGGTGCCTTCTTCTTGAGCATAGCGTACGGGGGCATGGTTATTGTCGTTATTACAATTTCGGCAACCTTACAAGCGGCCGTCGCGAACCAAGCCAGACAAGCGAGACGGCAGGCCTCGGAAAATGCTCGATGACGGGGATCCATGCCTAGCAGATCTGGGAGATACCAGCGACCGGGTGATCAGGCCAAACAAAGAACGGGGGCGGGAACCTAGTCGCCCATGGCAGATTGCCAAGACTTGGGCGCGCATCGGGCAGTATGGATCAGTAAGGTTGTGCCGCCTTCCTTCGCAAATCTGCGAAAATGCCGATCTGCCGCGGATCGAGAGACTGGCCCGCGAAATGGCCCCGGTGCTCGAGCGCGACCCCGCCTGCGCCGCAAAATATGCCGACTACGGTTACTGGATTCCGTTCAACGTAGCCAGGATAGGTGCCTTGTCTTTGCACACCTCTACTCCGCTGCGAATTCTCGATATCGGCTGCGGTCCCGGGTATTTTCTGGCGGCGGCGCAGGCCTGCGGTCATCAGTGCTATGGAATCGACGCTCCCACCAATATCTTGTCAGAGGTTGAAAACCGGGTCTACAGCGAGACGCTCGCTGCCCTGGCATGCGATCGATATGTCTCTCCAGTCTTGATCGAGCGATTTGTCCCAATGTCGCTCCCGTATCGCGACCTCGACGCCATCACTGCGTTCTGGGTTTGCTTCAATCGCCATCGCCAATTGGACGAATGGGGAGCATCAGAATGGCGATTTTTCGTGGAGGATGCCGTGTCGCATCTTCGGGGAGGAGGTTTCTTGCACCTCGAACTGAACTCTCACCCGGAACACTATGGCTTGCTGGATTGGTACGACGAGGAAACTCTGGATTTCTTCCGTTCGGTCGGAACGGTCCAGCGCGGTGTGGTTCGAATTGTTAAGGGGAAGTCTCAGGAATGGGGACAAAATCGGAAGCCGGCGTAGCGGCTGCCGGCAATCGTATCCGCGTTTGCCTGTTATGTGACACCGTGGGCAATGATGCCGGCACGGAGCGGCAGGTCGTGGAAACAGCCCGAAGGCTCGACCAGAATAAGTTTGAAGTTCACGTCTGCTGCCTGGAGACTAGCCCTCAATTGAATGGGCTGAAGGGGCATTGCCAGACGGCGGTTTTTCCCACCGCTAGCGTGAACTCATGGAGCGGAATCCGGCAAGCGGCACGGTTCCGACGATACCTCGATCGTCATCACATTCAGATCGTGCACGCCTACATGAATAAAACCGCGATGTTCGCGGTGCTGACGTCATTGGCCTCCTCTCGCATGGTGGTTACAAGCCGGTTGAACATAGGGTACTGGTACACGCCGGCGTTACGCACCGTTTTTCGCCTCTTGAATCTGCGCACCAACGCCGTGATGGCGAATTCGCAAGAAGCCAAGCGCGTTGCCGTTGCGGCGGAACGTTTGGACCCAGACAAGGTTGCGGTGGTTTATCAAGGCCTGGATATGACCGTGTTTAATCTGGGACTGGGCGATGCATCGGTCAGCGAGCGACTCGGGATTCCTCGAAGCAGCCGGGTAATAGGGATCGTCGCAAATCTTCGTCCCGTTAAGGACATCCCTTTGTTTCTGCGGGGGGCGAGAATCGTAGCGCAGGAATTTGATGACGTCGTATTCCTGATTGCAGGTCACGGCGAACAACACCAGGAGCTCTGCCAATTAGTCGGTGAATTGGGGTTGCAGGACCGCGTGTTTTTTACCCGGGGAGAGGGGAAGATCATGGACTATCTTTCCCGGATGTGCATCGGATGTCTGAGCTCTTTCAGTGAGGGGTTTTCGAACGCTGTGATGGAGTACATGGCGGCAGGCTTGCCCGTCGTGGCTACGGACGTAGGGGGTAACCGCGACGCAATCGTCGATGGCCAGACGGGGTACCTGGTTCGTGAACGGACCCCGGAGGCCTTTGCCAGGCCGCTGATTCACTTGCTGCGGAACGAAGACCTGCGGCTCCAGATGGGGCTGGCAGGCTTGCAACGCTGCACTGAGTGCTTCGAAGTCAGCAAGACAATTCGCCAGCTTGAACAATTTTACAATTCATTGGCTACTTCTCCAGGTTGAGACCACAACCAAACTGATGAATTGGGTGAAAGGAAAACTCGAGTATCTTCGATCGGCTGGGGCCTGTAGGGTGGGCTGAGTGTTTTGTCCAGAAGGGGTTAGCACTGAGCTTCGGGGGGAAATTGAACTCCAACATAATCGCGGTCCTGAATCGAAAGTAAACCATTTACCGTTTATTTGAACCGGTATTGGGGATTCCGTCGCTCTCTACGGAAATGGAGGGAGGGCTTGGCGGCTCGACTCTGCCGCTGGTCAATCACGACTGGAATGGTTCGCAAGACTTGCTTGGCTATATCGCCGATCTGGAGCCAACTCCGTGCCCTATCCTCTTCCACCGTCCAACAACCGCCTAGCCAGTGCTCCCAACCTCGCTCCGAGCGGAGTGGAGCATATCCAAGAACTCGAGTAGTACGGCAACCGGAAGTCTCCTGGGGACCGGAAACTCGCACGGATCGATCGCGCCTCCCGCCACATGCCCCAGTAGCCCCAGACGCAAGCGGTTTTGAAGGCACGCACCGTAAAGAATCTATGCAAGAGGGGAAGCAAGTGTTGCGGGCAGTCCCGCTCGATGTCATCGGTATTGGAAAGCAAAGGCTCAAGCGGTCTGGCGCCTCCCAGATTCTGGCTGAGATTCCCAGCCTCGCGGTGAACGCGCACGCCCGGCCGCAGCTCAAAAAGCACAGGCTCGTTCAATAGAATCTTTAGCCAGAGAAAGGAATCCTCACCAAACGTGCATCGGTGCTCGTAGAACCCTCCCCATTTGCGCAGGGTTTCCGGTCGCGCCACGGTTGAGCAAGGAGACATATAGGCCAGCATATAGTGCAGGATCTCTGGTCGAGTCGATGCATCAATTGCAACCAATCCTTCCTTGATGCCGCGTCGTCGCCACATGGGCTCAGTCGATGCGTCCGCTGGAAATTCGATGTAGCCGGCAGTGAAAGCTGCCAGTTTCGGGCCGTACTGATCAAAAGCCTTTACCGCTGTCTCCAGGTGATGGGGTAGCCATTCGTCGTCGGCATCTAAGAATGCGGTTAGCTCGCCCGTGGATTCAGCGATGCCTGTGTTGCGCGCCGCACCCGGTCCCTGGTTCTCTTGACGTATGACGCGGAAGCGCGCATCTGGATAGGAACCAGCGATCATTTCGCTTCCATCGGTCGATCCATCATCTACTATGATGACCTCGAAATCACCAAACGTTTGATGCGCAACCGAATCAAGCGCACGGCGTATGTAGCCTGCCTTGTTGAACAAGGGCACAATGATAGACAGAGACATGGTCCAGGGTCCTTCCACCGTCAGGATCGTTGGTATTGGCGTGCATACGACGGTAAAAAAGCCAGGATTTCTATTTTAGTTCTCAACGACCCCAGACTCTACAGCCATCGAGGAATTCCAGCGCACTATTTTCCTTGGCTGGGCACAGCTTCGGACAGGGGTGGGGCACTTTCCCAACGCCGGTCCCGAAACTACTGGCCTCGGCCTTCCCATCGAGAACTGAAAAGGGCTGGTTTTGTTATTCAGCCACTGGGGCAAACCTCCGGGGTGTCGGTTGCGCCGTCAAACCGCATGAATACTGGCGTTGGTCAGGTCCCGTGGCGGCTTAGGCCAATTTCAAGGAAGAAACGCGGGTTGAACTACCGGTAGTGCTGCTCGATCCATTGCGGGTAGCGATACTTCAGCATGTACAGAGCCCAGGCTGCCTGCACGGTAGAGTGCCCCGGATCACCCTTTCCAAGGCTGAATTGAAACACTCCGCGACACCAGCCGTACCAGCAAGTCGCCCACGAGCCGTCGGGACGCTGGTAGTCAAGCATACGCTCGATCCAACGCCGTCTGACAAGGTCAGGCCTGCCAGCTCCAAAGATAAAGGCGCTGCGCTGATAGTAGGAATCGTTGACGCGGAAGTCCCAATATGCGTCATGCGCGACTCCCTCGGTGACAGGATTTATCGCGCGATCCAGTTCTGGTGACGGTCCGTTGAAGCGACGATAGATATCCAACGTGAACAGTTGGATATGCAGTCTGGTTCCCCAACTGTATTTGGTAGCTGAGAACATGTCGGCACGGTCCGCCGCGGTTAATTCCACCCGATTCGGGGCCGTGGCGTAGGCGCACCAGCGATCTTCCCAAACAATGTTACCCTGGTCCGCCACCAGCAGCATCGGAACTGGGGATCGTGGGTCAGCCATGCGGGCGTAGTACCAAGTGATGGGCTCGCCGGGAACTCGCACTCGCTTGCCGGACAAATAGCTTTCCACATAACTGTGCAGACGCGGGTCTCCCGACATCTCCTGCATGTCCCCCAGCATCAACATCAACGCCGGATTTTCCTGAATTTCAGGGTGTTGTACGATCCACTGCGTCGAAGTGTCGATCGCATGATCTAACTGCGAAGAGAACTCGGCCCGAGACGTCCGGTGAAGCGAATAGTTGTTGTTCCACATTGTCAATGCCACCGCAGCCAGGACGACGGCCACCAATAGGATGAGCATGGCAACGTTGGTTGTAATCCAGCGCAGAAGGCGGCCGGCCAGAGCCGGCTCCTCGGAGGCATCATGGCCCGACGTCACCGCAGATTGGCGCCGCCGCTGGAAAGCTGGAAAAGACGAAATCAAAAACACTGCAAGGATTACCAGTTCCGGATCGATGGCATGCCGGTACCTGGGCGTCGGAAAAGTGAAATAGTAAATCAACGGATAGAACCCCAACAGCGTGGCGAATAGAAAAACGCCTTGGACGCGCCGCTTGGCAGCCAGCAGTAGTCCCCCGATGGCCAGCAGCGAGGATGCCAAAAAGAGCAAATTCTTGACCTGCTCCAGCCCTCCCCGCGGAATTCCAGCCCAAAAGAAGATAAATCTGCGGAAGCTTAGCGTCAGGAACAACTTCGGATGCTGAGCGATCCATTCTTTCGCCAGATCAGCCTGCTCGTCGTCATACGCCGCTTCGCCCATCTGCTTGTATTGTTCGTTGAGAAATCGATTACTGCCGGGATGGTACGTTAAAACCCCCCAGCCCTCGGCCTCTGGATTGTTGCCAATACGGAGTTCCACACCGAGATCGCCACGGACCAAAAGCGGTTTGTCGAACACGAGGTAATTGCGCGCAAGCCAGGGCGAGAGCGTCGCCCAGAAAACCAGCGCGCCTAACACTGCGGGTACTACGAAGCGTTTGCCACGGCGATGCAACTGATAGGCGAGCCAGCATCCCGAGAAAGGAAGCCACGCAAGCACGGCAGTATTGATCAGCCCGGCGATGCCCCACAGCAGTCCATAACCGAACCACGACGAGAGACGGCCGTTGTCTTCCATCTCCAGCGTGAGCATGAACAGCAGGCTCAGCAGAAACGCCGACAGGCTCGTCTCCCAAATCCAGACCACCGCCCAATAGACGCTGTAGGGCAAGAGTGCCCAAACCCATCCCGACCAGACGGCAACGGTTTCGTTGAAGACCCGGCGCGCGATGCGATAGATGGTCCAACTGGTGAGCGCAGAGAAGACGCTGTTGAATAGCAGGATCGCGAATGCGGCGCTGTGCGAGTAGATCCCAAAAGCACGAAACGCCAGAGAAATGACCCACGGATAGAGTGGCGGGGTCCAGGCGGAGGGGCCAGTTTCACCCCAGAAGGGAGAGCTAAATCCGTGGCCAGTGGCCAGCGAATGGCCGAGATTGGCCATCTCGAAGGTAAGCCAGTGGGAGGCGTCAAAGCGGTACGAGTGCGCGATCACGATGTAGAGTACCCGCGCCACCAACGCAACCAGCACCATCCAGACCGGCGAGCGGACAAATCCATGCGTCGTTGTGGGGAGCGTAGCTCCCTTAACCGTGTTCTTCCAATCGTTCATTTATCCGGCTCGGGGGCTGTTGCATCATGGCCCGACATCGCCCCTGATTGGTGACGACGATGGAAACCTGGAAAAGACGAAATCACAAACACTGCAAGGATTGCCAGTTCCGGATCGATGGGATGCCGGTACCGGGACATCGGAGTAGTAAAGTAGTAAATCAAGGGATAGAAGCCCAACAGCGTGGCGAAAAGAAAAACGCCGTGCACACGCCATTTGCCGGCCAGCAGTAGTCCACCGATGGCCAGTAACGACGATGCCAGGAAGAGCAGATTTTTCACCTGCTCCAGCCCGGTCCGAGGAATACCAGCCCAAAAAAACAGGAACTTGCGAAGGCTTAGCAACACGAACCGCTTGGGATGCCGAGCGATCCATTCTTTCGCCAGATGAGCCTGTTCAGTGTCGAAGGCCGGTTCGCCCATCTGCTTGTACTGCTGGTAGACAAAGCTATTATAAAAAGGGTGGTACGTTGGAACCCACCGGCCCTCGGCCCGCGGATTGTTGCCGATGCGGAGTTCCACACCGAGGTCGCCACGGACGAAGAGCGGTTTGCCAAACACGGAGTAGTTGCGCACAAGCCACGGCATCAGTGTCAGCCAGAAGACCACGGCACCCAAGAGCACCGGCACCACGGTATGTTTGCCGCGACGATGCAATTGGTAGGCGAGCCAACATCCAGAGAAAGGAAGCCAGGAAAGCATGGAAGTATTGGTCAGCCCGGCGATCCCCCATAGCAGCCCGTAGCCGCACCAAGACCAGAGGTGGTCATCGTCTTCCATCTCCAGGGTGAGCATGAATAGCAGGCTCAGCAAAAACGCCGACAGGCTTGTTTCCCAAATCCAACTCACCCAATAGATGGTGTACGGTGACAGCGCCCAAACCCATCCCGACCAGACGGCAACGGTTTGGTTGAAGACGCGGCGCGCTATGCGATAGATGCTCCAACTGGTGAGCGCAGAGAAGACGCTGTTGAATACCAGCATTGCGAACGCGGCCGTATGCGAGTAGATCCCAAGAGCGCGAAACGCCAGAGAAATGACCCACGGATAGAGGGGAGCGGTCCAAGCGGAAGGGCCAGTGTCCCCCCCGAAGGGAGAGCTAAATCCGTGGCCGGTGGCCAGTGAATAGGCGAGATTGGCCATCTCGAACTTCGACCAGTAGGAGAAGCTAAGGCGGTACGAGTGTGCGAGGACGATGTAGAGTACCCGCGCCACCAATCCAACCAGCACCATGCAGGCCGGAGAGCGAATGATTTTAAGCGTCGTTGTTGGGCGCGTACCTCCTTTAACCGAGTTCTTCCGATAGTTCATTTAGCTGAAATTTCCGTTTCTAATTGCAAAGCTCGCCAGCCCGCTATTTTTGCCTTTGTCCGGGGATAGACCATCCCCCAACACCGCTACGGCTACGAGAGCTTGCTACCCCGCCTCGCCTCGTATCCGATCACCACGTTGAATTAACTCATACGCCGCTCTTAGCCAACTGGGCTTTCGCGGAGCGAGCTTCCTCTCGTCCCAAGGCATCCGACTCGACCATCATGCGCACCAGGCGTTTGAAATCCACGTCGGGATTCCAGTTTAAGGAGCGCCGAGCCAGGCTGGAGTCGCCCCGCAGGTCATGAATCTCGCCGGTGCGAAACAGCTTGGGGTCCACTTCGACGAACTCATTCACCACTTCGGCAACGTTGCGGCCGGAAGGCACCAAATCCAGGCATTGCAGCACTTCGACCACAAATTCGTAAACGCTGTGCGATTCGCCGGTGGCGATGACGTAATCGTTGGGCTTCTCCTGCTGCAGCATGGCGTGCATGGCGCGGATGTAATCGCCGGCAAATCCCCAGTCGCGACGGGCCTGCATGTTGCCCAGCTTCAGCTTGCTCTTCTTGCCCTGCGCCCAATCGGCCGCCGCCAGCGTGATTTTGCGGGTCACCATCTCCGGGCCGCGGCGCGGGGACTCATGATTAAAGAGAACGCCGCCGACAGCGAAAATTCCGCGCTCTCGGTAGACGCTGCACAAACGGTGAGCCGCGGTCTTGGAAACTCCATAAGGCGAGGTGGGAGCCAGCGCCGTTTGCTCATTGCGCAAGCCGTTCTGATTGCCATACATCTCCGAACTGGAGGCCTGATAGATGCGCGTATCCGGCTTCTGGCGCTCGATGATGCTCAGCAAGCGCGCCAGTCCGCCAACATTGATGTCGAAGGTCTCGGCAGGAATTTGCCAGCTGGTAGGGACGAAAACCTGGCCCGCAAGGTTATAAACTTCGTCCGGCGAGGCCTTGGCAAAGGCGACTTCCAGGGAGGCGGTGTCGCGCATGTCGCCATAGAGGACCTCAATCTTGTCCTGGATGGGGCTGAGCCAGCGCATGGTTGCCGTCTCCCGGCGCACCACGCCATAAACGCTGTATCCGAGTTCAAGCAGGTATTCGGCAAGGTAGCTGCCGTCCTGGCCGGAAATGCCGGTGATTAAGGCCTTCTTCATAAAACAACTCTCTCCTTAAATTCGTGCCCCACAGCGCGGATTGAGTAAGTAGTACCCATCCGCGCGGGTGGCGCATCCGCGGTCGTTCTTAGCATTGCTCAAGGATATCGCATCCGCGCAGGGACCGTCTGACGCGGTGGAGGAAACTACCGTCCTCCCCTCCCCAGCAGCAGGATCTTGACGGTCGCAAACATGATATAGAGGTCGAGTCCAAAGGAGACGTTCTTGATGTAGAACAGGTCGTAGGCCAGTTTCTCGCGGTTGTCTTCCAGGGTCGCGTTATAGCCACGGTTGATCTGCGCCCATCCCGTAGCGCCAGGCTTCACCAGCCAGCGCTCTTTATAGAACGGGATGTTTTGCACGCACTCTTCTTCCTGCTCGGGAACGAAAGGCCGCGGTCCGACGAATGCCATATCGCCTTTGACGATGTTGAACAATTGCGGCAATTCGTCGATGCGGGTGCGGCGCAGCCACCTGCCCACCGCGGTGACGCGCGCATCCCCATGCTCGGCCGGCTTCAACCGCTTCTTGTCCGACCCCTCGTACATGGATCGGAACTTGTACACGGTGAACAGACGTCCGTGTTCGCCCACGCGCTTCTGGCGAAAAATCGCCGGACCCGGCGAGTCGAGACGAATCGCGATGGCGGCCAGCAGCATCAGCGGGGAAGTCAGCAGGATGGCCAGCGAGCCGAGAATGATCGAGAACAAGCGTTTGTAGATCCGCAGGGCGGTGCGCACGTGAAAGCCGGGCGAAAACAGCAGCCAACTGAGACGCAGAGACTCTAACGGAATCTTGCCGGTAACGCTCTCGTAGTACTCGGGCCCATCCTGGATGTGCACACCCCGGGCCTTCAGCTTGAGCAACTCTTCCACTTGCAGTTTGCCGCGGCGGTCCCCCATGGTCACCAGGACGCGCTGCGCGTTCCGCTCCAGCACCAGCTCCTCAATGTTGCCACCACACAGGGGAATGCCGGGGACCGTGGGCGCGTTCTGACCGACGAAACCCACGACCCGAATGCCTAGTTCGGCACGATGGGCGATCTCCGCCATCAGCGGCCCCGCCAGGGGCCCGTCCCCGTAAACGATGGCCCTCTCCGAAAAACGGGCAGAGCGGTTGAGCACAAAAAACAGTCGGCGCCAGGCGGGAACCGCGACGCCGACAATACCCACCCCGATCCACAAGGTGCTGCCACCCAGGCTAACCTCGGGAAACGCGTAGTAGAGCACTGCCAACGCGACGAAGGCACAGCCCAGGACGCCCACCAGGCGGGTGATCACCTCTCGCCGGTTGGCGAGCACAAGGGAATCGTAGAGATCGAAGTAGTACATCAGGATGAGGAAGACTGCGACCACCAGGCCGATCCGCCCCAAGCCGTTTTCGTACAGCAGATAAATGCTGGCGTCGGAGGCCGTCCCTGCCCAAAATTCCACCGCCAGCACAAAACCCAAGGTAACGAGTATGACCTCGGTCACCGTGAGCAACAGTGTGCGGGTGGGGAAATAGGCATTGAACAAACGAATCATGCCGTCGCCGCTGTTACCTTGTCCGTTTCCTTATCGGGTTGTTTTTTAGCGTCCTTCTTCGATTTTCCGGATGAGTTGTTGCCGCCGTAGTAGCGGTCGTAACCGAGGTTCAACATGGAGGCTTGGTTGAAGACCACGCCCAGAAGTTTGGACTTCTCGATCGATTCCAGCGCCTTATCCAGGACCTTACGGCGGGTAAACCCTTCGCGCACCACCACCAGGACACCATCACAGAGACGCGAAAGCGAAGTAGCGTCGGCCATGGGCAACATAGGTGTGGCATCGAGCAGCACCCAGTCGAAGGTCGACGAGATGGTGTCCAACATCTTGGCGAAACGGTCCGATTCCAGAAGCGGTAGCGGTTCCTCCATGCCGTGGCCTGCGGAGAGAAACCACAGCGGCAGGTCGTTGACCTGGTACAGCGAATCTTCGAGCGAGAGTTTGCCCGCATCCCACTCCGCAATGCCGCGCAAGGACGAGTTGGTCAGCAAATGACTGGCGCTAGGCCGGCGGAGATCAGCTTCGATCAGCAGGGTGCGCGCGTTGTGACGCCGCGCCAAGGTCAGAGCGAGGTTGACAGCCACCACCGACTTGCCCTCGTCGCCCACAGAACTGGTGATGAGCAGCTTCTGCAGCCGCCGCTTGTTCTGCATGTGCGCCAGGCGGGTCGCCAGGACCCGGAACATCTCCGCTCCCTGACTGTTGGGCTCAGCCAGCGCCACCAGGCGCTGCTCGGGAGTGGGGGTGGGGTGCAGGACGCGGTCGGCAGGAACCTTCAACCAAGTCGCATCCATGGGTGTGCCCACGGAGACGCCGGCCGCAACGGCAACGGCAGTGGCTTCGCCAGGCGCCGCTTCTGGTCCGCCTGAAACCAAGGGCGAGGCACTCGGACTTTCACCCTGGGACTTCTGTAACGCTTCGTACACTCGACTCATGGCTAAATTCTCCTCCCGACAGTGGTGGGTATGGCTTTTTCGGTTTCTAAAGTCTGGTGGTCCATGGTGCGCAGGAGACGGAACAACGAGCGCAACAAGCTTTCGCCGTTCTCCTCGGCCGCGGCCACGGGCAGCGGGACCTCTTCCGGCAGGGACGGGCCCGTCAAACGGAAATCTGCGGCCACTTCGGTGATCATCTCGGGAGTCACCGTCCGCTGTTCGCGAGCAAAGGCGTTCACCATGGAGTTCTCGCAAAGATTGTTGATGATGCGCGGAATGCCGCCGGAATACTCAAAGAGCCTGCTCAAGGCTTGGTCGGCGAAAATCGGCGGTTCGGCATGCGCGCCGGCACGCTCCAGGCGGGACAGCACATAGGCGCGGGTCTGGGCTTCGTCCAGCGGCTGCAGCTGACAGCGCAAGGAGACCCGCTGCTTCAGTTGCCGCAACTCGGGAGAGTCAAGCATCATTTCCAACTCCGGCTGACCCAGAAGAACAATCTGCAGCAACTTCTGCTGCGACGTCTCCAGATTGGTCAACAGCCGGATCTCCTCCAGCAGTTCGTGCCGCAACGCCTGCGCCTCATCGACCACCAGGGCCGTGATCAGGCCGCGGGCGTGGCGCTGGATGAGGTAGCGGTTCAGGTCCAGCAGCATCTCCGTCTTGGTGCGCCCGGCGTAGGGCAGCCCCAGGTCGGCCATGATGTACTGGAAGAACTCCACCACCGGCAGCAAGGGATTGAAAACGTAGGCGAAAGCGATGTTGTTCTTGCGCAACTCGGTTAGCAGGCAACGGACCAGCAAGGTCTTGCCCGTGCCCACCTCACCGGTGATCACGATGAAGCCCTTTCTGCGGCCTACCCCATAATGCAGGTTGGCCAAGGCTTCATTGTGACGCGGCGTCGGATGGTAAAAGAACGGGTCGGGGCTAATCTCAAAGGGATTGCGCGTCAACCCGAAGAATTGTTTATACATGCACTATCACCAAAAATAGGCGTAAGCCACGCCTGAGGGAAGCAGGATGACCACCATTACGGTGGCCGCCACCGCCAACCACGGCTTCCAGCGAGCGGCGCGAGTTTCCGCTGGGGTTGGCAGAGCCGGAATATCTACCAGGATCGGCAAACTGACAGCTTCGTTGAGGGCCTGTTCGTTGCGGATACGATCATCGAGGATCTCCGAGCCGAATCCGAACAACACGGCAAAGGCAAAGCCGACGCCGATTGCAGCCAGTGAAAACTTGAATCGATCGGGAAACACCGGCTTGTCCGGAAGACTGGGCGGATCGATCACGCGGAACTGCGCGCCCTGTTGCTGATTCTCCAGACTGGTGGCCAGCGCGGAGTTCTGCTTCTTGGCGAGCAGTTCGAGATATTCCTTTCTCATATTGCCGAAATCGCGCATCATATCACTCATCTCAGCTTCCACGGCCGGGGTCGCATTCAGGCGGGCCTGATACATCTGACCAGCCTGTTCGAGACGCTGGATTTGCTCGGCGGATGTTTGGATCTCGATCTTGTTCATCTTGATTTGGTTCTGCAGTTGCACCCGCGGCGTCATGGCCTGCACCTGGGCCATACTCGCGGTATTGGTTTCGAGTTTCTCCTTGGCCTCGGCGCCCATGTCTTTCTTCAGTTTCTCCAGACCAGCGATGGTTTCCTTCAGTTTCCTGATATCGGGATGGTCGTCGGTGTAGCGGGCCCGCAGGTCGGCCAATTGGGCGCGCGCGCCTTCCAGTTGGTTGTCGAGGCTGCTGGGCACGTCTGCCGAATCGCCCATCGTTTCGTATTGTTTCTGCAGCGAGTTCAGATAAGTCTGCTGCTGCAAGGCCCTCTCATGGGTGGAGTGCGCGGCCTGTAACTGCGTTTGAATGCCATTGAGGATCTGGAGGTTGCTTTGCAATTGCTGCGGCAACGACCCCTCGTGCTGGGCCTCATAGGCGCGCACCTTGGCCTCGTCGTCGGCCAGCGTCTGCCCCAGTGCCCGCACTTGAGAATCCAGGAAATGGGTGGTCGCTTCCGACTGCTCCTGGCTGGCCTTCACGTTCTCGTCAACGAAGAACGAGGTCAAGGCCGCGTTCACCTTTTGGGCAATCGCGGCGTCTGGGGCCTTATACGCCAGCTTGAACGCGACCAGTTCCTGGACTCCGTTGGCCGCAGGAGCTTGAATCAATTCGAACTTAACATCGTCGCGCATCTTTTCCACCTGGTCATCAGGCGAATTGGCATAGCCGGGGTAGAGGTTATGTTTCTTGATGAGGTCGAGCAGGCGCGTGCGGCTCAGCACCTGCGTGCTCATACTTTGTACCCGGTCCGCTAAGTCGACCTGAACGTTTGGCGCCACCAGGTCCTTCGGGACTTTGGCTGGCTCAATCAGCACCACGCTTTCCGAAGCATACTTCGCGGGAATAACCCACGTTGACGCAAAGACAAGGAGCCATCCCAAAAAAAGCGGTCCCAGAATCCACCACTTGCGGCGGACCACCAAGGCCCAATATTCATCGGCACCCTGCGTTGACTTCTGATCATCAAGTTCTTCCATCATGAATCACCTTCCAAGTGAGTGGCCCCAGGAGTACCGGAGCGTAATTCCGACGCCATTCGTGCCCAGAGTTGTTGGCTGGGGTGTGAAGTAATTCTGACGCTCGTGAATCACAGCGTAATACATAGTTGCATTCCACGACTGAGAGATATTCCGACCAAAATTCACTGTGCCTTGTACTGTTTTAAGAAATTCGTTGGCGTGGGCGCCGAGGCCGTGGAATTGCGATATCGACGCGCTGTCGTTGTACGAAACGCCGGCAGAGAAATTCCAGTGCTGGGTCAGTGCCCGCCGGTAGCCGGCGGTAAGCTGGTAGAGCCGTACCGTACCCAGGAGACCACCGCCATCTGAATTTTGATGCCTAAATCCTACGCGCACTGCGTTCCTCGTCTTTGACCAGCCGAAAGTCCCCCCTTCGGCTACGTCCCACTGGGCCTGGTGCACTGCGTGATAACCGAAGCAGCCATAACCCGGGAAACAGAAAGTTGGAACAATGTCCTTGCTTGCCGTGTACTCAGGACCGGCAAACGCGGTCACGTACATGGTTGGGCTCAACTGATAGTTGGCAAACCCGATCATCCCCTCAATTCCGGAGCGCGCTAAACCATGCCCGTAATCCAGGGCGGTGAAGCTGTAACCGCCGCCGGCCGACAACCTCGCCGAGAAGCTATGTTGATAGTACGATCCCACCGAGTACGTAAACGAGTTGTTGGCCGAAAATGAGGTGTTGATATAGCGTTGAAAGCTTTCCCCCCCCGTAAAACTAAGGCTATCGTGCCCGCCCATCTGATAGGTCAGATTGACCGAACCCACATTCGCCTCGGTGACGGCCTGAGGTAGGTAGACGACGGGATTGGGGTTGTTAAAAGTGGGCACACCATCAATGGTCAAGTAGGGCTCGAACGGGTCGTTCGAATAAACGTAGCCATCGCGCACCGCCAACTGCCAGCGCCTGCTGAATTGCCAGAGGATATTGGCGGCCCCGTTCTGATTCAGGCTTGAGTAATTCCTAGCACCCCGTGCCGTCAGGGCGCTTAACGAAAACCCGCCAGTGTACCCAACGTCCCAGAACAAGGTGGGACGAATCTGCGTTATGTGAACACCGCCTGTAATCATGCCCAGGTTCTGCCAGTAACCACCGGACGAGCCGCCGTACGACTGGTAAGTTGTTAACAGTCCAGTCGACATGCTGAGCCTAATACCGGTGTTCGCCGTGACTTCATTAAGCAATGTCAATGGAGGCAGCTGTTCGGGATGAGTGTAAGCCACTTGGGGACCAGTGGATGACTGCTGCGACTGGTCCGTAGAACCGTTCTGCGACTGGTCCGTAGAACCGCTTTGCGACTGGTCCGTAGAACCGCTCTGTGACTGGTCCGTAGAACCGCTCTGTGCCGGGTCGCTAGCAGTTTGCGACCAGGCAGGCGGCACTGCCAGGACTGCCAAAACCACCAGAGATAGGCCGAGTTGAGGTTTCATAGCCCCCTCCTCTTTTTCGCGCTTTCCGCTCTCACGGGACGACCAAGGTGTCGTGCGGTTGAAGCTGGATGTTCTGAGCCATATTCTTGCCTTTAATGACTTCCTTGTAGTTGAACTTTAGCCGTTCCTGCTTCCCATCGGGGCCCGTACGAAGCACGTAGATTTTCTTCTGCTTGGCGAAATCCCTAAAGCCGCCGCAGAACGCTATGGCATCCAGCACGGTGAGGGGACGAGTGAGCGGGAAGTATCCCGGCCGGTTAACCTGGCCCATGATGTTAAAGGTCAGGCTATTCACTGCCGTGACAATCACGGTCACCTGCGGATCGGACATAATCTTCTTCAGCAAATCGCCGATTTGGGCTTCCAGTTGTACCGGAGTCAGCCCTTTCGCCTTGATCTCCCCCAACAACGGCAGCGAGATCATTCCGTCGGGTCGAACCGGGACCGTCCTCGATATCTCGGACTCTTTCCAGACATTGATCGCCAACACATCGTCGGAGCCGATAATGTAGCTGTCCAGCCGGACTTGTGCAACCCGCGGGGGAAGCGTGTCGGCGGCCGCAGGTTGCGCGGCGTTGGCCACGTCCTTGGGAGGCTCCGCGGTGCTGGCCGGGATCACCGGTTTATCTGGGCTGGCGGGACTGCTCGGGTTTTGCCCTGACGCGGGGTGCGCCCAGGCGCCCAGCAGAACCAGCAAGACTAGGGTTAAAGTTGCGCGACTTGCAAATGCCCGTGTTTGCGAATACATGACTCCACCTCGGCCGGATTACTCGGCCTTATCATCCTCTTCGTGTTTGCTCGCGGAGCTGGAGCGCCGTTGCGGGATCCCTACTTCCTTGAGCTTATAGAGCAAGGCGCGATAGCTGATATCGAGCGAGCGCGCCGCCTTCTTTCGGTTCCAGTTGTTAGCATGAAGTGCATTAAGAATAATACGTGCTTCCAATTTGCGGACGGTCTGCCGGGTCAGCTTCTTGAGTGAAACCGGTCCATCCAGCATCAGAGTGGTAACCGCATCGCGCTCATTGGGCTGAAGCAACTCGCTTAAGATAACATCTTCCGTGCCCATGACCACGTAGCGCTTGATCAGGTTCTCCAGTTGGCGGACGTTGCCCGGCCACGAATAACGCTGCATTTTGGCCATCAGGGCGGGGCGCACCATCATCACCCGGCCATTGAGCTTCTCGTTGTAGTACTGCAGCAGGTAATCGCTGATGACGGGCAGATCGACGGCCCGCTCGCGCAGCGGCGGCAAATGAATGGTCATGGTGGCAATGCGGTAAAACAGGTCGGGCCGGAAGTTTCCGTGCTCGATCTCCTCGTGTAATTCCCGGTTCGTAGCGCACACCACCCGCACCTCGACCTTCTTGTCNNCCGCATCCAGTTCCGCGATTTCGTCCAGAAACAGAGTGCCCCGATGCGCCATTTCCACCCGGCCAGGCTTGGGATTGTAGGCACCTGTGAAGGCGCCCTTTTCGTAACCGAATAGTTCGCTTTCCAGCAAAGTTCCCGGGATTGCCGGACAATTCACCTTGACGAAGGGACCATTCGCCCACGGCGAATACAGATGTAACAGCCGGGCGATGATGTCTTTCCCGGTACCGCTTTCGCCCGAGATCAGTACGGAAAGATTGGCGCCGGCGACTCGCTCCAGCTTTTGCCG
>PLBW01000074.1 GCA_003135475.1 Acidobacteriaceae bacterium | reverse complement strand
GGCCGCCCTTTTGTTACTCGTGCTGCTGCAGAGGTCGATCCATTTGACAGCTGACGCCGTGGAAGCCCACTCCTCCACCGCCGATGCGAAAGCGCCAGTCTTGCCAATCCATCCCGACCAAACACTACCATCTCGCGATAACGAGTGATTACAGGCCTAATCTCGTAACCAATCCCAAGGGGAGCGCTGGATTGTAGGCCTTATCGAGGCGGCGGAGAAGGCAATCCGAAGAAACTAGTCGAGGCTGCAAGCCGCGCCTTTTCAAACCGGTCGATTTTTTTACCATACGGGATTCCGATGGGCTTTGGCGCTTTCAGGTCTTGGAGCGATTCGCGTTGCGAGTCTTGGACTCCAGCACGATTCAAATGTTCGAGTTCATGGCATCTCGGGAGCAGCTATTCGTAGTGCAACGCGACCACCGCGTCAGCATTCATGGCGCGCCGGGCGGGAATGTAGCACGCAACGGCAGCAACGAACGTGATAATTACAGCCACTGAGACGAATGTCAGTGGGTCGAGCGAACTGATGCCAAAGACAAGGCTCTGGAGCAGCCTGCCGCCCAGCATAGCGGCGAAGATGCCAACCGAAAGGCCGAGCCCTACGGGCCGAAGCCCCTGTCGCATGACCATGCCGAGCAACTGCGAGCGCGGGGCGCCGAGCGCCGTGCGGATGCCAAACTCGCGTCGTCGCTGCTCGATCGAGTAAGCCAAAACTCCGAAAATGCCGAGCGACGCAAGCAGCAACGCCGAGACGGCAAACGATGATACTAGGGACGCTTGGAAGCGGCGATCTTTCAGGTTGAGCGCCACCAATTGCGACATGGGTCGCAAGGCCACGATGGGCACGTCCGGACCAGACTGATGAATGACATTACGCACTGAGCTTGCAAGTCTCGCCGGGTCCCCCGCAGTCCGCACTACGATGGAAGCGGATCCTGGAGCGCTAGGCGGTGCCTCGGCCCAGGAGTCGGCGACATAAACCATAAACAGCGGAGGTCGATCCAGCCGAGTTTGAATGTCACCGGCGACTCCTATTACTTCGCTCAGTTGCAGCGGTCCCCATTCCGCCAGGCATTGCTGCCCCACGGGATTCTGGTTTGGCCACAGCCGCCGCGCCAGGCCTTGCGACACAATGACTTCTCTTCTGCCGCGATCATGATTGTTGAACCCATGTCCGGCAAGAACTGGAATACTCATCGTCTGAAAATAGTCCGTGCTCACGGCGCGATAGTTGACAATGGGCGCCCGCTCCGGTGGGAGCTGGTGTCCCGGCAAATTAATACCGCTTACCGAGCCCTGTCCCTCCAGCGGCAGCATGCTTGTCCACGCCACAGAGCTGACGCCCGGCAGGATCTGGATTCCATCCAGGGCAGCGCCGTAGAACGCCTCGCGCTTGGCAGCTTTCGCGTAAGCTACAGGCGGCAAGTCAACATCAGCGGCGAGCACGTGTTCGACGCTAAAGCCGGGATCGAGGTGCAACAGGTGCAGCAGGCTGCGGCCGAGCAGACCGGCGACGATCAGCAGCACCGTGCACATCCCAACTTCGGCGCCGACGAGTACAGCGCGCAATTTGCGGGTGCGGCGGTTCTCCGAGATGCTCTTCCCGGCGGAACCGAGTGTTTCGTTCAAGTCGGCTTTCGAGACCAACCAGGCGGGCAGCGCTCCGAATAATGCGGCAGTCGTCAGCGACGCGAGCACGACGAACGCCAGAGCGCGTGCATCGAGCCTGACCTCGTTCAACCGCGGAATGTCGGCCGGTCCGGAGTACGCGAACCAGCGCACCCCGAAGTGCGCAAGCAAAATGCCGAGCGCTCCGCCGATCAGTGCAAGCAGCAAGCTTTCGGCCAGCATCTGTTGCAACAGACGCCGTTCGCTGGCGCCCAACGCCTTGCGAATGGCGGCTTCATGCAGGCGGCCCGGTACGCGTCCGAAGAGCAGATTGGCAAGATTCACACAGACCATCAGCAACACGGCCCCAACAGCGGCCAGCAACAGGATCAGTCCACGCCGGGCCGACGCGGTGACTTCAGATTGTAAGGGAATGATATCGGCGCGTAGATCGACATTAGTATGGGCCTCTTTTGCGATCCTTGCCTGAATCAGGTTTAGTTCGGCGACTGCTTGCGCGCTTGTCACTCCGGGTTTGAGACGGCCGATTGCGGTGAAGTCGAATTCACCGATCAGGTCCTGCTCGTAAGATTTGGGTCCGTTCAGCGGTGTCAGGAACTGCGCGCGTTTTGAAAAGCCGTTCACCGCTCCGGGCCAGTGGAACGACTCCGGCAGAACTCCTACGACGCTGTAAGGAACTCCATCCAGCATGATGGAACGGCCTATGACGCTTCGATCGGCATTGAACCGGGTGCGCCAGAAAGAATCCATCAGGATAACGGCATGTCCGTGATCGGACTGGTCTTCTTCCGGCAGAAACGAACGGCCGAGAGCTGGATGCGCTCCCAACAGTTCCAGAAGGTTCGCCGAAGCGCGCGTGCCGCGAATTTGCTCGGTTTCGCCGACACCGGCAAGAATCATCGAGGTGGATTCGACGATAGCGATGCCATCGAAGGAATGGGATTCCTTCTGCCAAATCTGGAAGTCAGGGAGGTTGGCGTCGAGCAGCGGATAAGAGTTCGACCACTGCGGGATGATCTCGTGGATCACGTAAAGCTGCTTCGAGTCCCGAAAGCTGAGCGGTCGTAGCAGGACACTGTTAACCAGGGAAAAGATCGCGGTGTTCGCGCCGATCCCCAGCGCCAACGTCAGCACCGCCACGACCGTGAACCCAGGGCTCTTTCGCAGCATGCGCCAGGCATACCGTAAGTCGTAAACGAGGGTACCCATATGTGTCTCCCATCTCGACCACTCCGCCTCTATTTACGCACTCGCGGGGCCAAAGCAACCATGCCGTAAGTTGTTGAAACCGTGAAGGAGATCCGAAGGCGCAGGAAATTGCGTCCGGCGCGGCGTCCGATTGCGCAACTGGGCTGTCCGGAAGCAGACAGCGCGCGCAGAGGGCGGAAAGGCACTCGTCCCGCAGCGTCTTCTCCCCTCCGAAAATGATCACTGGCGACGAGAACTTTAAGAGTTGCTTCCGACCGAATCCATGAAGGGTGTCAAGAAAAACGCTTTGATCAACTTGGACGCGAGCTTCATCGCGGCAACTCTCCTCGGACGGTGGAAGCCGATATTTCTGTGAAATCATTAGCGTAAGATTGCGTTTTTCCCTCACCTTGCGGCTTTGTCATAAGAAGATTCTTCGGAAGCCCTGGCCCTCACAACGGCAGTTTCGGATCAACCGACTGAATCGGTGGCCGCATGCCGCGTGACCTGCTCCGCTTCGGCCTCTGCTAATCGCGAATCTGGATTTTCTTGAGATTTCGCCTCGTCGCCTCCGAATACCAGATGTTCACGAAATCCTGAATGGAGTCAGCTTCGCGTTTTCTCATACGCTCCGCCACTGGGCGCGCAGTAACATTTTTATATGTTGAAATGCTACCGCATCTTTCTCTGCGTAAGCGGTCGCTCGTTTCTTCGCTAGCAGCTTTAATTGCTCAGGCTTGCATGTCTCCTCGATCCAACCGAGCTCCAGCGCCTCTTCTGCACTGTACATCGCTCCAGAAAGGGCGACCGTCGCCGAACGCCGCGTTCCTAACAAGTGCTCTAACATCTCCACGCTACCGGCGAATAAAGTCGATCCAAAAGAAATTTCGTTCAAAGATATCTTTGCGTTGCCGGTTGTCATGATTCTGTAATCGCAGGCAGTTGCAAGCATTGCGCCACCCGCTATCGTGTGACCATTCAGTGCGGCGATTATCGGCTTCGGATGGACGAATATGCTGGTATACAAGGCAGTAAACGACTCGAGATACTGCTTGAATTCGTCCTTCGAGTACTGCAGGAACTCCGGAATATCAAAACCGAACGAGAAAAAGGAGCCACGCCCGGTAAGGATCGCGGCTCGAACTGCTTCGTCACTCGCAAGAGAGTCTAGATCGCGCTGAATTGCCGACACAAAAGGCGGATTTAGCGCGTTGACTTTGCCGCGGCTCAGTGTGAGGGTGGCGATTGTCCCTGAGGTTGTTAACTCCACAACGCTATCGTGCATATTTTCCCTCGAGCAAGGCAAGCCGATGAGAGGTAGTGTCTCAGTTGAGACACTACCCTTTTTCGGCATCGGATAACAACAACCTGCCTTTGACTTGGGCTCTCAGGATCCGTAGACCAGGAACTTCTACTGAGGAACGAATATCTGGCCGCAGAGAACCGGATCGATCCACCCCTCTCGTCTCTTGCGTTTCCACCGCCGAACTCTATAACCCGTCCACGGGCCGATGGGCAACCACCGGTAGCATGACAGAAGGCCGCTGTAGCCATACCGCGACACTGCTTACGAATGGTCAAGTGCTGGTCGCGGGAGGGTGTTGTAAACCCAGGATTAACGGAGATTCACTGGCCAGCGCGGAGCTTTACAACCCCTCTGCGGGTACCTGGCAAGCTACCGGATCCCGCCGACGACCAAGACCTCACCATTCGGGAGCAGCGTCGCCGTATGGCCTTGGCGGGCGTCGGACATGCTGCCGGTGGCGGTCCACGTTCCGGTAGCCGGATTGTACAGCTCGGCGCTGGCGAGTGGGGTTGAAGAAGCGTCGAGTCCTCCGGCAACCAGCACCTGGCCGTTCGGGAGCAGCGTCGCGGTATGGTCGGTGCGGGCAGTGTTCAAACTGCCGGTATTCGCCCAGGTACCGGAAGTCCCGGCCAAGACCGGGAGGGTTGTGCTCGCCATCCACCCGACAGCAAGTAATGCTACTAATCCGAGCCTGCGAACCGTTGCAAACCTATGTACGTTTCTGCAAATCATGACAACCTCCGATAGACGGCTAAAAGGCAACCAGAATACGTGTCGTCATGGCGGTTCTGGTGGAGTCACCGACGGCCCCACGAATGTTCATGGAATCGTCCCGGAGCTTCCTATACGTGATACCAGTTGACCAAGTCCGGGATCGGTACTTGTCATCGAACTGTCACAAGCGTGTCAACTTGTTGCAAATTATCCTGCGGGTCGGCAATGTTCGGAATCGACAAAGATGACTTGCTGAGAGGATATGCGTCCTCTCTTCTCTGTTCGCATCGGCTAGCTCGCAAAGGAAGTGCCTCGCGTCGGAGAGCCCTGATCAGTAGCGCGTAACGGCCCGCTCGTTACTCATCCGACCGATCACTGTCCAGGTGCCGGAACCCTGCGCGAGGGGAGTGGACCGGGCCATGCCTGGTCTCATTCGAAAATTGCGAACCATCGTGTCGCGCCCCGCGCTTTCCGCCGACAGCCGCTTAAACTCGCGAAATGTAAAGAGAAGACCTCCTGCCAACAGCACGGTCACCACAGTAACCAATGTTATTGCTTCTCACTTCGAGAGCGCAAAATCTGCCTTACCCGTGCCGGCGACATCCACGGATTTCGTCTGCCTCGTGCCTTCGTGCCAGGCGACGATGTTGTACTTGCCATCGGGAACGTTGTCGATTTTGTAGTTCCCGCTGGCATCAGTCAGGGCGAAGTATGGCGTCGGACTGACAATGATGTAGCCGGACATCTCCGGATGAACGTTGCACAGCAGCGGCACCACGCCGGCTTGATCAAACTTGTACGGACGCTTCTCACCCTTTGGCCAGGTGCCGAGGTTATGGCTAAGCTTTTTGTTGCCGCTGATCGATGGCCAGAACACGTTGTGTTGCACCGAGTCGTCGTTCTGAAACTCAACTGTCGTCCCCACTTGTACGACCAGGACGCGCGGGTTAAACATCAGGCCCTTCTGGTTTATTAAGGGGTTCTGCGTGGGCGCCGGGAATGCTTTGCCTGGAATTGTATCCACATATACAACGGAATTTCCCGGCGATACTTTGCCTTCGATTGTGCCGCCGATGGCGGTGGTTGCCAAGGTAGCGATCACTGCTAGTGTGATAAAACAACTGCGCATAATGAAGTTCCTTTCATGGTTTCTGCGTTATAAAACCGGCATGGAAGCGGTTCAGTGCAACCGGCAGTCCGGTTAGCAGATGGGTGGCATTCACAACTGCCGTGGAAACTTGAAGTCGGCGCCCTTGAAAGCTCTCCCGGAGTCATTGAGCTCGGGAAAGGCAATGTGACGTGTGCTGCAACAACTGGAGCCATACACGCGTGCAAGGGCCGGAATGGCGAAGCTACTGTCGAAAATGCAAGTTAGCTTAGAAAACGTGGTGAAAGGTTGCTGTAGCATCCGCGATCCTCCCCTTGTGTATTGTGTTCACAGTCATGCTGCAGTCGGAGCTCCTTCGCTGACAGCCTCTTAAACTCATGCACCGTGAAGCCGAGACCTCCTGCCAGCAACAGAACGATGAACAATCCCACGCCCGACAGCACAGCGACAGTTTGCAGGTCGGGACCTGTGTCTGGCTTCTGAACTTCCATCGGCTGATTGGCCGGTACGAGCGATGCGCTAAGAATTTTCTGAGGGGGAGGCGTTCCTCCGCCTGCTGGTGGATCTTGTTGAGACAGTGCAATCGTGGTATCGAGGCTCGCCGATTCCGAAGGCGGGTAGAGCGCGAGGTACAGGTACACATCTGCAGCTTCCTCTTCGCTCAGGTAATAAAACACTGGCATCCTGCCGCGGTACAGCGATGGCGGCGTGCCCATGAGAATCGGCGCACCGTGAGTGACTTTTTGAATGAACGCTGGCCGGCTCTTGCGCGCCGTAAGGGTGTTCAGCGGTGGGATCGCGCCGTCCAAAACCTGCTGGTAACTGGGGTCCGGCCCTGACGCGCTGTGGCAGGTGTGACAGGTGGATTTCACAATGTGCTCGCCCACATGGACGGGCGATTCTCTTACCGCTACTTGCTCCCTCTCCGCACCGGGGACGCCAGCGAGCTGTTTCAGGTAGGCGACAAGCGAATGTACCTCGGCTTCGTTCAAGTGGGGAAACGGCGGCATGTTCTGCCCGCCATTGTGGAGTCGTTGCAACAATGCCTTGTTGGACTCCTGCGCAAGCTTCACCGCGTCCCCGCGGCTGATGTCCATACCGACCGTCTTCATTCGCTCCATAACGCGCGCCACAGAGGTCGCGCGGACTGGGTTGATGACGGAGTTAATTTCCGGCGGAGCGCCCTGGCCCGATTCCCCGTGGCATCCCTGGCAATTCAGGCGGTACAAGTCCGCACCGTGAAGAGTTACGGTTTGCGGAGCGGCACTGGACGATAATCCCGGTTGCCAGCCAGCGGTTTCCTCTCCCGGCACAGGCGGAGGCGGTCCTAAGTGCCCCGTCTTGCCCATGCTGGTTTCGTTGAACGGTCTATTAAGATGATTAAGCCAGCTTTCGCCCGCCACAACCGTCACCGGAACATCTTTACCCACAACTGCGTTTTGTGCAGGAGGACTCATATGGTTCGCCTGCGCGTAAGCACAACGCCCCGCCAGTGACATCACAATTGCCATCGTCATCGCAAAGCACCGTGAGTTCTTCATGAACTGCATCTCGCCCTCCGCTTGCTGCAACGCTCGATCTGCAACAAGCGTAACGGGATACGATGGTGATGTTGTCAGTGGCGGGTGAGCGTTGTGTCAAAACTTAGCCATGAGGTGAACAGCTGGTGTCGGTAGTCTGGGCGAGTGGCGCGGCGGAGTTTCACCACCGCGCTCTCTCAGAACCGGACGTGAACCTCTCGGCTCATCCGGCTCCCAGTATCCGGCTGTTGGCTTGGGGTCTATTGGATTCCCGGGTGAGTAGGCCGGTGGGATTGCACCACCGGCCTCTCGCAG